>JAZSAR010000247.1:0-3123 GCA_045601965.1 Clostridia bacterium | reverse complement strand
GAGATGTGTATAACAGTATGCATCTTTATTAAGGCTCTCACCAGTGTTGGCGCACGGTGAGGGCTTTTTTTATTTTGGATATGCTATCGTGTCAATTCAAAGATTTATATCTTAAATACCATTCATCGATATAATTTATTGGATTGCACTCACTGCACGGGGTGTATTTTTTCACAGCTTCGTATCTGTGTATGCAAATTTTTTTATGCCCGCTGATTCTTGGGCATCGGCTACGATGGAAATGTGTTCCGCTTTCTGTAATAAAAGCATTGTAAAGTTTTCCGTATCCGTATTCTCGGTTTATAAGATAAGGAAGGCCGTCTTCATCTATTGCGGTATTAGCAGGAAGTAATGCTTTTTGTACTCGCAAGCGTTCTTCCTGACGCTTTTTCTTGTTTTCTTCTATAATTTTTTTAGCTTCGTAGTATTCGGTCAATGATTGTTTATATTCTTTTTTGTTTTTTGCTTTCTCGCGAATAGTCGCTATGAGTTCGGCAAGGAAGGGCAATACAACGAATATTACAAGAACTATAATTCCAGTAAGCATAGAATGGTCATCAGCCTTTTTTACAGTATAGTTTTTCGATACCTTAGTTGTTGCGATTTTAACATTTTTTTCGGGGGCATTATCAAAAGCAGTTATTGAAGAAGCGTTATATGAAAAGGGACATATACCATTAGAATGCAGATGTGGAGGCTTCCCCCCGCAATGGTAATGGTAATAGCCAAGACCGCTTCTGTTTTCATTGTCTTTATGCCCTCCGCTTCCATCCGTTCGTCCGGAATGAGAGAAGCAGGGGATGGCAAGCAGAGTGCAAATTAATAAAAAGGAACAAAGGGACTTTTTCATATTTAAAACTTTGCTCTGAGTTCCACAACCTTGCCGATGATGCGGACGGGCTTTCGCTCGATCTCTTCGTTTGTGTAAAACATAGCTTCGAAATCGGGATTGGTAGGGATGAGCATTATTCCGTTTTCCATTTTCTTAAGCTTCTTTATAGTTGCATCGTCACCGTTTACCAAAGCAATTACCACATCGCCTGTTTCGGCTGTTGTCTGTTTTCTCACTATTACAACATCGTTTGGGGTGAAACGAGGTTCCATACTATGGCCGTTGACTACCAGGCCGAAGTGATCCCCGTGAGATGCCATATCTTCAGTTATTTCTTCCCAGTCCAATATCTCCTGCACCGCTTCCACCGGTATTCCTGCCTGTACTTTTCCGAGTACAGGTATTTTTATGCCTTTTTTTGAAGGAGTGGGGGAAGAGGAGGCGTCGTTACCTAAAATATAATCGATGGAAACATTAAATATTTCAGAAAGCAAACGCAAGCTTTTGTTATCTATTTCATATTTTTCGGTTTCCCATCCAGAAAGCGTTGCTTGGGTGACGCCTAAACGGCTGGCAAGCTCGACTTGACTTATTTTATATTGTTTTCGCAAAGATCGTAACTGTAGCATAAGAGACCTCCTGAAAATAAACTACACTTATATTATAAGGCGGGGTTATATTTTTGTAAAGAGTTAATTTTTAAATATAAAAAAACTTTATAAAAGGGGTTGACAAAAATATAAAGTATGCTTATAATATAAGTAAACTTTATAAAAAGGCGGTGAACGTATGGTCATAAAAACACTTAGACAGAATGCAAATATGACACAAAAAGAATTGGCAATGAAATTAGATGTGACTCAGGCTTGTATTGTATCGTGGGAAAAAAACGAATCATTTCCACGTGCGGACAAACTTCCCAAAATAGCAGAGGTTCTTGGGTGTGAGATTGCGGATCTGTTTGAGAAAAACAATCCCTCAGTCTCGGCGGAGCCGAGCCAGCTCCCTTTAGACAAGGGAGCCTTTGTAGAAGTTGCAGATGCAACTTCGGACACCTGCGGAAACTCCGAGACGTAACCCGTAGTTTTCTTAGGTGTGTAAATAAAAAGGTTTGAAGGGGCAAAAGGGGGTGCGGTTATGAGCAGAGCTTCACCGGGAAAAGAAAAAAGCACCCACTGTTGGCGCAGTGAGTGCTGAAGATATGCAAAAAAAGCATACCTAAGAGCTACAGTTATATTATAACACAAGGTAAGTAATTTTACAAGAGTTTTTTATCAAGTAAGGAGCGATTATATGGATAAAGCCATGCAATATAGAGAATGCCTTAAGCGTATGGATGAGAAGCTGGGCAAGGAATTGGTGACCGTAAGAGAAGCTGCAGATTACTGTGGAGTAGACACGAGAACAATAAAGAAGAATTTTACTGTTCGTGACGGGTACCTTTGTCTTACGGTGCTGGCACACGAAATGGTTTACGGCGTTAACAAGAGAGTTTTAAGGTAGTAAGTCTTCGATGACGTCTGAAAGGTGGAGCGGTTCGCACTGTTCGGCTGTTAAAAGTTCAGCCAGGCGGTGGACAAAGGCCTTGTCGGTAGATATATCAGGAACCTTTGTTATAAGGGTGTCGTCTTTGCGGCACTCTATACCGTAGGATATGTAGATGCCGATATCTTTTCGGCAAAAGATTTGGCGGTATTGTGTATATGTATACATCTATGTCACTTCCTTAATGCCTTTAACGGCGGCAAGGAGTGAGTTTACTACAAGAATTAATAATTAAAACGAAGGAGAGTTTCGTAATGGGTATTTTTGATAAGGATAAAAAGTTTTTAACGGAGAAAAACGGTTTAGGTGGTTTTGAACTTAAGATATGTATGAACTGTAACCCGGATGCGGAAAACAAGGCGTGCGGTTCGTGTAAGTTTTTCCAGGATGCGATTGACCGTTTAGCTGCGTATGAGGCTTCGGGATTGACACCTAAGGAAGTTGGAAAGCTGAAGAAAAGGTTTACGCCAATGATTGATGCAAAGGACCCTAAACTTATTGAAGAATCTTTTCCTTTAGGAAAAAAAGACGGAGAGGAAGACAATGGAGAAATATAGAGAGCTGATTGAGTTTGCTGAGCGCGTGAAGGCAAAGGGTGTTCCGGAGCAGCAGTATATTGCAGAGGGAATTTTTGAAATGAGAGCGGATTTGATGAAGGCGGAGGCGGAGATGGACACGAGAGGGGACAATCCCTCCGTCATCTCCGATGACACCTCCCTTTACACAAGAGAGGCTTTAAATGGCGG
>JAZSAR010000246.1:0-7431 GCA_045601965.1 Clostridia bacterium | reverse complement strand
CCCGAAAGCGTAACATTTTTACAGAAAAATCCTATGTATAAAGCGCCCATTCTCGAGCCTAAAATCTGATTATCTGAGAAAACCACATTTTCGCTTCTTGCAATGTGCGTACTGTCACCTTCTCCCGAAACACGGCAGCCTGTAACTGTTATATTCTTTCCGTATACAACATTTACAGAGCCCTTTTCCTCTTTCGGGTTTCTCACATTTATTTTTTCCATATCAAGCACACCGAAGGGACAGTAAAGGTCGTGGAAAATGAAAAACATATTTCTGAAAAGCCGAGTATTATGTGGCATTGCGGATATTTTTACAGGCTCTCCGTTTTCTTTTTCACTTATAAAAAGTGAATTTTCCGCACCTTTATTTAATACAAAATACTGTTTTCCGCGTATTATTCCAACGGGCATTTCTTTTCCGAAAAATGTAACTGCATCCCTTTCTTCAGGAAGTGCCTTCGGCATAAATTCCGCCACAATGCCTCCATCTTTATCAAGGGTGAGCTCTTCCGATATATGTTCTTTCGGGATATTTGAAAGTGCATTAAAAACTGAAGCTTCGTCATATTCGCTTGCAAATACCACCCTCTGCCACAGATATCCGTAATCCCACATAAATCTGGCACAGCGAATAAAGCGACAGTCCTTAACATCAATATTTTCAGCCTTTTTATGTTCAAAGCCTTCCACGCTGACAACAGTTCCCGCCACGTCATAGCCTGTCACATTTTTTATGCTTATGTTTTTTACGTAGCCTCCCTCTTTGGTGTAAATACATATACACCCCGTAAAGGAATAAGGCTTCCAGAGATTTTCTTTTTTATTTACATCATAAACATATCCCTTGAAGCTTCCGCCCTGCCAGGTGAAGTCTTCAACATTTATTCCCCTAAACATTCTCCGTATGAAATTATCTCCAAGATTTTCAGGAAACTTAAACTCCGCTCCGTCTGCAATAACCAATGTATGAGAGTAAAGGGGTATAGAATCTCCCGAATCAACAAGATATTCTCCGGGCTCTATAACAATAACTGATTTTTCTCTTTCCGAAGATTTTTCAAAGCATTTTTTCAGCGCTTCAAAAGCATTTTTCTTTCCGTCCGAAAAGTTGCCGAATTCAGATAGTCTTATAACATTTTCTTTTCCTGCAATGCTCATATCTCAAAATCCCTTTCAAATCTTCCCTTTTCAGTAAGCTTTATTTTTTCTTTATAATTGCCAACTTTTACTGTAATTTCCGTTTTTTCATCGTATGTTACTGAAAAACGGAGTTTTCCTTCTTTAAGTTCAAAGGAAGCCTTCCCGCCGGGGAATGTGAAATTTTCCGCCTTTACATATTTTATTCTGTCAGGCTTTGCCGGAAGAATGTGCAGCACACCATCATTATACTGAAAGAGCATATCCTGAATTACTGCAACGATTCCCATCAAAGCATCGAGCTGAACGGGTGCCATATAGTCCACATTTATTCCGACGCCCATATGTCGCCAGTCATTGTGTAAGGTGAAAAAGTTATCAAGCACTATTCCCTTTGTCATCTTGATGAGCTTTGAAAGAGCCGCATTTCCGTCACCGAAGCGGGTGTTTATAAGAGCAAGATGAGGAAAGCTCCACCCTGACATCGCCCCTTCAATTCGTAGTTTTGCCGCCTTTCGGAAGGCTTCAAAAAGAGTCGGATTATTCTCCTTTGTCACCTCAGAACCCGGAAACACGGGATAAAGATGAGAAAAATGTCTGTGGTCATAATTATCCGAAAGCTCAGGAGACATCCACTCTTTTACCGCTCCGTCCTCATTTATTTCGTATCCCGGAATTTCTGAAATCAACTTTTTCCAGTTTTCTATGCTTTCCTTTGGAATAATAGTCCTGCAATATACGCTTTCCGTCAGCTTTAACAAGTTACAGATAACTTCCTTCATAAGTGCAAAGTCCATTGTCGCATTTTCAACCGCAGGACAAGGATGTCCCAGTGCCCCTGTCGGATTAAGCTTTACAAGGTTTCCGGGCGAGTTTTCAGGTGACACCGAAGGATAAATTCTCATCCTGCCATTTTTATCATAGGTAATATAATCTTCGTAGAACTGAGCTGTTTCTATCATAAAAGGAAGTATTTTTTCGTTAAGAGTTACTTCATCCTTTGTGTATGTAAAATAGTCATAAAAATGCTTTGAAAGCCAGGCGGCGCCTGAAATCCAGTTAAGAATTACCGGTACTATCGGATGAGGCGGTGTATAATCTTTTCCGTCCAGGGTTTCGGGATATGAGTAAACCGGCACAAAAATACCACGGCAACCGAAATGCTTTTTTGCATTTTCTTTCATATCGGGCATTTTCTTATGATAATAGTCTATGAGATTTTTTATGCTCTCGGATAAATTTCCCGTCAGGGTGTGCCAGTACATACACTGAACATTTTCATTGCAAACGTGAGCCGTCCACGGAAGATCGTTCGCCCCGGGCCAGAGTCCGTAAAGCGGAAAGGGATTTGCATCGGAGTGTATAGCAGATATAAAGAGGTATCTGCCAAAACGCCATATTTTTTCAAGAAAGGCGTCTGATGCCTCATCCTCGTATGCTTCGTCAAGAAGCTCTTCGTTGGTGTAATCAATCCTCTCGTCAGTATCTTCTGTCAGGAAAATTGAAACTCTTCCGTAAAGCTCTTTATGTAACAAGCTATGCGCTTTAAGTGCTTCGTCAAAATCCTTTGAATTATTTATTTTTTCATTAAGCAGCAAGAAAGCTTCTTTCCTGTCCACCTTCGCAAAGCTTAAAAGCTTCACCGTAAAATCCCTGCCCGTAACAAGTATTCCTTTTTCGCTTCTCTTTACCGTTCCGCTTTCAGATGTCACCGAAATGAGTGCTCCGAAATCCTGTCCGTCGGTGTTTGCAGCATAAAATATGCCGTTATCAGAGAATTCTTTAGTAAGCTTTTCCCGTCTTCTTTCTGCTTCATTTTTTGAAATCCCGTCAAGATTGTCATAAAAATCAAAATCAATTTCATAGGAAGCATCAAAATCCGCAGTTACTCTCGTATATAAAATTCCCGACTCTCTCGATGCAAAATATTCTCTTTTACTTAATCCTCTCTGATCAGTCCAGGAAACAAAGGCAAGGGCTTTTTCAAGCTCTATCCCCCGTCTGTAATGCTTAAATGTAACACCGTCAGTAACATAGGAAAGCTTCAGCGAGCCAAGAGGAAACGGCGACGGAGCTCCTGTTTTATAAAACTCTTTTTCACGAAGGGCGTTTTCCATCATATGACAGGCATCTAAATATTTCCCTTCATCAATTTTCTTTCGCATCTGCTTAAAGCTGTCGCTTATATCGGGGACGGGAAGTATATTCCCCCACCTGTGCCAAAGGTCGTGGCGCGTGATTATAACCTGCTCTTTTTCAATGGCTCCAAGTATAAGTCCGCCTGTTATTCCGCATCCTATGGGAAGTGCTTCCTTCCACATATCCTTTTCCCTTGATGCAGGTCTTTTAAGCACAATAACATCTCTCGGCATACTAATCCCTCCTCAAACTAAATATAGCACACGGAAAAGCAAAAAACAATATCAAATTTAACAATTTATTTTCTTTTTTTCCTTGCAATAAACCTTTATTTGGTATATAATAGTAAAGATTGGTTTTTTGGGTAAAATTTATATGTGAGGTACGTTTTATGGTTAAAATTGACCCTACCGTAAAAAAGGAAACATTATATATCGCTTTGGTGACTTTAATATTAAGCATTTTGATGCAGGCTGTGTTTTTAATTGCCGGAATGTGGAATCATACATTCATATGGGGAAACATTCTGGGCTATTTCGCCTCTGTCGGAAACTTCCTTTTAATGGGCTTAACTGTTCAGAAGGCGCTTACCCTTGAAGAAAAGGATGCCAGAAAGTTAGTGCAGCTTTCCCAGTCAGGCAGGCTTTTTATGCTTTTAATCGTTGCGTTAATCGGAAAATTTATCGATATTTTCAACCTCATCGCTGTGGTAATCCCCTTTATTTTCCCGAGAATTGCAGTTATGATAAGACCTTTAATTAAAGGAAAGGAGTGACAAGGTGAAAAACATAAACTCAAAATTTAAACTACTTGATATTTTCTATATTATAATGATGATTATTCCCCTTCTCTGTTGCCTTATCTTAAAGGTTTTGACCACTCCCCTTTCTGAAGGAATCACCGTTACCGGCGCAAGGATTTATTTTATTCTTGATATGCCCATTCAAAATATGCCCGTAACAGAAGCACAGGTCAACTCCCTTGCTGTTATGATAACACTTTTCTTCTTCTGTCTTTATATGACCCACGGAATTGAAGAACGCATAAAGCTTAAAAGGCAGCATTTTGCGGAAATCATCGTTGAAAAGGTGGACAAGCTTGTAATTGAAAATATGGGCGAATATTTCAAGGGCTATTCTCCTTTCATAATTTCAATTCTTGCACTCTCCGCTCTTTCCAGCCTGCTTTCGTTACTCGGCTTGTTCCCTCCCACCTCGGACATAAATGTTGTGGCAGGCTGGGCAGTCTTAGTCTTCATTTTAATTACCTATTATAAAATGAAGTGCGGCCCCCTTTATTACCTTAAAGGGTTTGCAGAGCCTATCGCGCTCCTTGCTCCCATAAACTTTATAAGTGAGTTTGCAACCCCCATTTCAATGAGCTTCCGTCACTACGGAAACATTTTATCGGGTACGGTTATATCGACACTTGTTGCCGCAGGTCTTTCGGGCCTTACAGCACTTATTTTCGGAAATCTCCCGGGGTTCCTTGGCGAAATCCCCTTCTTGAGAATCGGTCTTCCCGCAGTATTGTCAATATATTTTGATGTATTCTCGGGCTGTCTTCAGGCATTTATCTTCGCAATGCTTACAATGCTTAATGTATCAGGCGGCTTTGATATGGACGAATACGAAAAAAGAAAGTTAAAAAAGCTTGCAAAAAAGCAGGCAAAAATATAATTAAACGGAGGAAAAACAAATGGAATCTATGGCAATCGCAATCGGTATTATTTTAGGATGCTGCGCTCTCGGTGCAGGAACAGCAATGATCGCAGGTATCGGCCCCGGTATCGGTGAAGGTAACGCAGTAGCAAAGGCATGCGAAGCTATCGGCCGTCAGCCCGAGTCCAAGGGCAGTGTTACAACCACAATGCTTATGGGTTGTGCCGTTGCAGAAACAACAGGTTTATATGCCCTTGTTATCGCAATTTTGCTTATCTTTGTTGCACCCAACATTCTTGTTGACATTCTTGTTTCAACAATGAGTTCCCTTTAATAATATAAGACAGGAAGTTTTATAATGCAGAATTTAGATGTTATATCAATAAATCTCTGGGATGTACTTATTTCTTTAATAAACCTTGCCCTTCTTTATTTTATGATAAAGAAATTTTTATACAAGCCCGTTAAGAAAATGCTGGCATCCCGTCAGGAGACCATTGATAAAAGCTATAAGGAAGCTGAAGATGCGGCAAGGGATGCAAAAAAGGCAAAGGATACTTATGAAGAAAAGCTGCTTGACGCTAAAAAAGAGTCTGACAGCTTGATTCAGTCTGCCGTAAATGCGGCTCAGAAAAGAGAAGAGGAAATTATTGCCGATGCAAAAACGGAAGCGGAAGGCATTGTAAATCGTGCAAAGGAAGAAGCCTCTCTCGAAATAAAGAAAGCAGAACAGGGTATGAAGGAAGAAATAGTTAAGGTCGGAACTCTTTTGGCTGAAAAAATGCTTGAGAGAGAGATTAACAAAAAGGATCACGAGGATATAATAGATTCCTTTATAGAGAAAATAGGTGGCGGCGATGAAGGCAATAATTAATGAATACGCCGAAGCGCTTTTCTCAATTGCGGCAGAAAACGAAGAGCTTGATGTTTTTTCAAACGAACTTTCGGAAATAAAAAAACTCATTTCGGAAAACGAAGGCTATACCGAGTTTTTATCCTCTCCTTCCCTTCCGCTCTCTGAAAGGCTTTCGGCAATAGATGAAGCTTTTTCATCATTTCACACCCACATAGTTTCTTTTCTTAAGCTTCTTACAGAAAAAGGACGAATCCGTGACCTTTCTTTCTGCATAGAGGAGTTTAATAAATTATTACTTGCATTCAGAAACACTGAAACAGTAAAGGTATATTCCCGCGTCCCTTTAACGGAGGAGCAGAAGACAAAGCTTATTTTAAGACTTTCCGAAAAATACAAAAAGAATATAAATGCCGTTTATGAAACGGACGAGGCGCTTCTTGGCGGCATAAAAATTGTCGCAGGAGATATGCTTATTGACGGCAGTATCAAAAAGGGCCTCAAAGACCTTAAGGAAGTGATTGAAAAATGAACAATCCCGCTGAAATCAGCAGTATCATAAAAACTCAGATAGAAAACTACAAAAAGTCGGTGGAAATGGATGAAACAGGAACCGTTATCCTTGTGGGAGACGGTATTGCCCGCGTTTACGGCTTAAAAAACTGTATGGCAAACGAGCTTCTGGAGTTTTCAAACGGAGCTACCGGTATGGCACAGAACTTAGAAGAGGAAACCGTATCCGTTGCAGTTTTATCCAACAACAACGATATTCGCGAGGGTGATACCGTTAAGAGAACGGGAAAGGTTTTATCCGTTCCCGTAGGTGAAGCACTCCTCGGAAGAGTTGTAAACGCTCTTGGCGAGCCCATTGACGGTAAGGGTGCAATTTCTTACAGTGCATACCGCCCCGTTGAATCCGAGGCACCCGGTATCATCGAAAGAGAAAGCGTTAATGTTCCCCTTCAGACAGGTATCAAGGCGATTGACAGTATGATTCCCATAGGAAGAGGTCAGCGAGAATTAATCATCGGTGACCGTCAGACAGGTAAAACCGAAATTGCCATCGATACCATTATTAATCAGAAAAACACCGGCGTTATCTGCATTTATGTTGCAATAGGACAAAAGAGCACATCTGTTGCCAAGCTTGCAAATAACCTCATAAAAAGCGGTGCTATGGATTACACCATCATCGTTTCCGCAACTGCGGCAGAAAGCGCACCTCTCCAGTATATTGCACCCTACAGCGGCTGTGCAATGGCTGAATATTTCCGCGAGCAGGGGAAAGACGTTTTGATTATTTATGACGATTTAAGTAAGCATGCTGTTGCTTACCGTGCTCTTTCCCTTCTTATCCGCCGTCCTCCGGGACGAGAGGCTTATCCCGGTGACGTTTTCTATCTTCATTCCCGTCTTCTTGAGCGTGCGGCTTGCGTTGCCAAGGAATACGGCGGCGGCTCAATTACCGCCCTTCCCATTATCGAAACTCAGGCGGGCGACGTTTCTGCATATATCCCGACTAACGTTATTTCAATAACCGACGGACAGATATTCCTTGAAACAGAGCTTTTCCATTCGGGCATTATGCCTGCTATTAACCCCGGTATTTCTGTTAGCCGAGTTGGCGGCTCTGCTCAGCTTA
>JAZSAR010000245.1:0-2937 GCA_045601965.1 Clostridia bacterium | reverse complement strand
GACGAGGTAAAAAGCTATTTCGGACTTCGGAGTGTGGCACTTTCAGGAAAGAAATTTTTGTTAAACGGAAAAAGTGTATTCGGCCGCTGGGTGCTTGACCAGGGCTTTTATCCCGACGGAATTTACACCGCCCCCACGGATGAAGCACTTAAAAACGACATAATATACGGGCTTCAGCTTGGCTTTAACGGCGCAAGACTTCACGAAAAAATGTTTGAAGAGCGCTTTTTATACTGGGCAGACCGCCTTGGCTATATGGTATGGGGTGAGCACGCCAACTGGGGACTTGACATAACGGAAATGGAAGCTATAGATAACTTCCTTCCCGAATGGATGGAAACCTTGGAACGTGATTTTTCCCATCCTTCAATAATCGGATGGTGCCCCTTTAACGAAACCTGGGACCGTAAGGGAAGAAAGCAGTGTGACAGCGTTATAAGAATGGTTTATGAGGTAACAAAGGCACTTGATCCGACACGTCCCTGCATAGACACAAGCGGAAACTTCCACGTTGTGACGGATATTTTTGATGTTCACGACTATGAGCAGAACGTGGAAGCTTTCAGGGAAAACTATAAGGACGGAAAGCTTAACTGTCAGGTACAGAGAAACCCCGCTCAGAAATTCCGCCAGACATATGACGGAGTGCTTCCCGCATTCGTAAGCGAATACGGCGGAGCAAGATGGGCGCTTAATGATGAAAATTGTTGGGGTTATGGCAAGGCACCCGAAAATGCCGAGGAATTTGTGGAAAGATATAAGGGACTTACGGAAGCTATTTTAGGAAGTGAACACATTATGGGCTTTTGCTACACACAGCTTTACGATGTGGAGCAGGAGGTAAACGGACTTATGACCTATGACCGCAAATTTAAGTTCGATCCCGAGATATTTAAGAAAATCAATATGCAGAAGGCAGCAATTGAGGACTGATATCAATAAAAGTCAATTAATTTTCAATATTTGCATTAGAGAGTCATTGAAAGTCAATGACTCTTTTGTTATAATGGAAGTAGAGAGGCGAGAGAGTCGCTTTTGTGCAAGAAAAAAGTCGCTTCGGTGTATTGATTGGAATAAAAGAAAATGATATACTTATATCATCAAATTAAGGGGGAATAAAAAATGAAAAGAGTATCGGCACTTTTTATCACACTCAGCTTGCTTATGTCACTCTTTATGGTGGGCGTTTCGGCAAATGAAACGGTTTTAACCGTAAGTGACATTGATGTGAAGTCCGAAACAGGTGTAGCCATATCATCGGGCAAAGCAGGTAAATGGGCAGAGGGAGGATACATCGGCTTTAAGGATGTGGATTTCACAGGCATTAAATCCGTAAGAATTTCCGTAAGCAACATCCTTATGTACGGGGAAAACGGAGAAACCTTCCGCGTATATATTGACGATCCCTTAAAGGGTAAGTGCATCGGTTACATCGTAACAAACGATGAGACAAGTGAGCCCATCCTTTACGGAACGAATATCGAGCCGATATCCGGCAAGCACGACTTATACATAAAGCATAACTATTCAAGGTCAGAGCATATCTATCTTCACGATGTGAGATTGTCAACTGAGGAATGGGTTGATCCAAAGGCTGTTGCTCCCGTTCCCGATTCCCGTATTATTGACGTTTATGCAGATACCTGGGTGGCGACCGATGCGGCAGGACACAAGGTGGCTGACTATGAAGAAGCGGGCGATGTGAAAGAGGGCAAGCACGAGGTTGTTATGTTCTATCATGACTGGCATATTCATGATACAAAGGCTTATATCGCAAGCGAGGTTATAGCAAAGCATCCGGAAGCGAAGGACGATTTCTATCACTCCGCATGGCCTTCAAACGGCCCTGCATTCTGGGGTGAATCTGTTTACGGCTTCTATACGGGTACCGATTACTGGCATTACAGAAAAGCCGCGGAGCTTATGGCTGCAAGCGGTGTTGATGCGGTATTTTTAGACTACACCAACGGAGATGCCGCATATGTAAAGGCTCTTACCGTAATGCTTCGTGCATATCACGATGCGAGAGCCGACGGCGTTGATGTTCCGAAGGTTACCTGCTATATGCAGATGGGCTCAACTCCCGAAATGAGATGGAATCTCTTAGAAGCCATATATTTCAATCTTTGTCACAACGAATACTATAAGGATTTGTGGTATTATCTTGACGGAAAGCCTATGCTTGTCTGCTCAGAGCCAAACAGCTTCATTAAGGCAGTAAATCCAGAGGATACCGAGGAAGTGGCACTGGCAAATAAACTTACCGACTTTTTCACCTTCCGTGAAACGGGAAGCAGAGAAACAGGGCCCTACAACGAAACAGGGAAATACTGGCACTGGCTCTTAAACTATCCTCAGCACGAATGGGGAATTACGGCGTCTGGCAGAGTTGAAATGGTAAACTTAGGTATGGCGATAAATCACTCCTATGTATATAACTATGCGGGTACCGGCGTATTTTCCGATAAATACACCAAGGGCAAAAACTACACCGAGGCATTTGGCGAGGACTACCGTCCCGAGGCATTGCTTGAAGGCTACTTCCTTCGTGAGCAGGCATCAAAGGTGCTTTCTGTAGATCCCGAGATTGTATTCGTTGACGGATGGAACGAAATGAACACCGCAAGAGGCAAGGATTACTACGGCTTCCCCAACGCGTTTATCGACCTTTTCGACGATGAAAACAGCCGTGATTTTGAGCCTTATAAGGGCGCACTCAAGGATACCTATTATATGCTTCTTACTGACTTTGTCAGAAAATATAAGGGCGTAAGACCTGCTCCCATAGCAAGTGCTCCTGTATCCGGCGATATGATGACAGATGATGCGTGGGCAGGTGTTGAGCCCACATTCTACAACTATTTCGGCGACTATGAGCGTGATGCCATTGGCTACAGAAACTACGAAACGAACGAGCACTACGTTTATAAAACAGAG
>JAZSAR010000244.1:0-7467 GCA_045601965.1 Clostridia bacterium | reverse complement strand
GGAATAGGAAAGTTTATGGGAATGCAGAAAATAAATGCGGCAGGATGCATAAAGGAATACCTAAAAATCGCATATCATGGCGATGATATTTTGTATGTGCCTGCGGGTCAGCTTGATATGCTTCATAAGTATAAAAGCTCCCTTTCCGAATCCGATACGGAGAAAAAAGGTGTAAAGCTTAACAAGCTGGGCGGAACTGAATGGAAGAAAACGAAGTCCAATGTTAAGAAAAACGTATTTGAGCTGGCAGAAAAGCTGGTAAAGCTCTATGCGGAGCGAAGTGCTCTTAAAGGTCACAGCTTCCCTTCTGACGATGTATGGCAAAGGGATTTTGAGGACGAGTTTATTTATGAGGAAACCGAGGATCAGAAGCGTTCCATAGCCGAAATGAAGGATGATATGGAGTCTGACAAATGCATGGACAGACTGCTTTTGGGTGATGTGGGCTTCGGAAAAACGGAGGTTGCCATGCGCGGGGCATTCAAGTGCGTATGCGATAACAAGCAGGTGGCGTATCTGGTTCCTACCACTGTTCTTGCGGCACAGCAATATGCCAATTTCACTGAACGAATGAAAAACTTCCCGGTGACGGTGGAGATGCTCAGCCGTTTTAAGAGCCGCCGTGCCCAGGAAGATATTATAAGGCGCACAAAAAGGGGCGAGGTTGATATTTTAATCGGAACTCACCGAATCCTTTCAAAAGATGTGGAGTTTAAAGACCTTGGGCTTTTAATAATCGACGAAGAACAGCGTTTCGGCGTGGGGCATAAGGAAGCTATTAAAGAGCTTAAGAAAAATATCGATGTTCTCTCGCTTTCGGCAACGCCGATTCCGAGAAGCCTTAATATGGCAATGATCGGTATAAGGGATATGAGTATATTGTCCATGCCTCCCGAAGACAGACTTCCGGTACAGACTTTTGCTCTGGAATACAACGAAGCCGTTGTTAACGAAGCCATAGAAAGAGAGCTTTCCCGCGGCGGTCAGGTTTATTATCTCTTTAACCGTGTGAACGGAATATACAAGGTGGCAGAGCGTATAAAGCAAAGCTTTCCCGATGCAAATGTGGCTGTTGGGCACGGACAGATGAACGAAAGCGAGCTTGAGGATATTATGATGAAAATGGTGGAGGGCGAGATTGATATTCTTGTATGCACCACCATAATCGAAACAGGGCTTGACATCCCGAATGTAAACACCATAATCATAGAAGATGCCGACAGAATGGGGCTTTCGCAGCTCTATCAGTTGCGAGGCAGAGTGGGGCGCTCAAGCCGTCTTGCATATGCTTATCTGACATACAGAAAGGATAAGGTGTTAAGTGAAATATCCGAAAAGCGTCTTAAGGCGATAAGGGAATTTACGGAGTTTGGCTCCGGCTTCAGAATTGCTATGAGGGATTTGGAACTCCGGGGAGCGGGAAATATTTTAGGCCCTGAACAGTCCGGCTTTATGATGAGCGTGGGCTATGAGGTTTACTGTAATCTTCTTACCGAGGCCGTAGCTGAGGCAAGGGGAGAAGCTGTGCATGAGAAAACGGAATGTCTTGTGGATCTTGATATTTCGGCGTATATCCCGGAAAGCTACATTGAAGATGGGAATTCCAGAATCCAGATGTATAAAAAGATTGCCGGTATTTTAGACCTTGCGGACAGCTACCTTGTGGAAGAAGAGCTGGAAGACAGATTTGGAGATATACCCAAGCCTACAAAAATGCTTATTGATGTGGCAATGATAAGGTCTGAAGCCAGAAAAATGCAGATAAGCGAAATCGGAAAAAAGAATGAGCGTATTTTAATTTACCCTGCCGATGATTTTGCCGATATTCCCATGGCAATAGCTTCGCTCAACGGAGCATTCAGGGGAAAAGTGATGTTTTCGGCAACCGGCAGACGCTGTATTTATGTAAGATGCGGGGAGCTGAATGAAGAAAATACGTTGGAATTTGTTAAAAAAGTATTACAAAGCTTGAAATATCGCGAATAATATAGTATAGTATAATATTAGCAAAGTATTTAAAGCTTTATATAACAGAAAGGAATGTATCAAAATGAAAAAAACACTTAAAACAATTTTATGTCTTGCACTTGTGCTTGCCCTTTTTGCAGGTTGCACAGTTGTAAACGTGGCAAAGGTCGGAGTAGTAAACGGAAAAGATATTCCCCTCGGAGTATACAAGTATGTAGTAAGAATTGCAGAAATGTATTTAGGCGAAATAGATTACGAAGACAAGCTTACAATGGTTGCTATGTATGACTCTTTTGTGGCATCAGCAGCTTATGGCGCAATTTCAGATATTATGCTTGAAGCAGGCACTCCTGCAGAAGGCGAAAAAATCTGGGATATGGCGTATGGCGAAACCACAGTAGGCGAAGCTGTAAAGAATGCTGTATTTGATGAAATTACAAAGATTTATGCAGGTGCAGAAAAAGCTCTTGAAAAAGAAATCGCACTTACCGAAGAAGAAACTACTTCAATCAGCACATTAAAGAGCAATTTGTATGGTGCTGTAGGCTCCAAAACTTCTTTTGATGAGGCTATCGGCAGCGTAAACTTAACTGCAAATCAGCTTACAGAATTATGGACAAACATTCTCTTATCTTCCAAGCTTGCAGAAAGCATGGCAGAGGAAAATGAAGTTGCAGAAGATGCTGTA
Source organism: Clostridia bacterium (assembly GCA_045601965.1). Lineage (GTDB taxonomy): Bacteria > Bacillota > Clostridia > CAKSNL01 > HGM11501 > HGM11501. The sequence continues at coordinate 4,811 of JAZSAR010000244.1, read as the reverse complement.
AAGACATATTTCGACGATAACTATGTAAGAGTTAAGCACATACTCGTTAAGGTTGGAGACGAAGGAATCGAAACTCTTGAAGATGCTAAGGCAAAGATTGATGAAATCCTCAGCGCTCTTGCATCCGGCGGAGATTTCGAAGGTCTTATGGCTGCTTACTCAAGCGACGTTGATGCTGAAGGCAACCCCAACGGCGGAGAAGAAGGATATGTATTCACAAAGAACGGCGGAATGGTAAAGCCCTTTGAAGATGCAGCTTTAGCACTCGGCGTTGACGAGTATACAAAAGAAGCTGTTGAAATTACCACAGCAAACGGTGGTGGATACGAGGGCTATCACATCGTAAAGAGATATGCTATGTCTGAGGGCTATTTTGAAAATAATAAAGAAGCTCTTACAACAACTATCGAATCCAAAATAGATAACGATGCTTTTGAAGCATACATTGAAGGCGTAGTGGAAGAGGCAGACGTTATAAAGAACGAATCTAAAATCAAGGGCGTAAAGCTTACAGTTGCAAGTGACAAATAATGGTGAGGGGCGTTAAAAACGCCCCTTTAAGCCTTTTCAACAGACTATCGGAGGACGGATAAATGATAAAAAGCATGACAGGTTACGGTCATTTTGAAGATACCGTAAATATGAGAAAAATCAGTGCAGAGATACGCTCTGTAAACCACAGATATACTGACTTTACCGTAAAGGTTCCGAGACAGTACGGCTTTCTTGAGGATATCTTAAGAAAAGAAGCGTCCGAGGTTGTAAAGCGCGGTAAAGTTGATATTTACTTAAGCATTGTGGACTATAACGAAGACAGCGTTATGGTCAGCGCAAATAAGGAGCTTGCAAAGAGCTATCTTGCAGAGCTAAAAGGCCTTTCTGAGGTGCTTGGCGTTGAAAACAATGTGGCAGTTACTGATATTGCCAGATTTCCGGATATGTTCAAGGTTGACAAACCTCCGGTAAATGAGGAAGAATTAACGGGCGATGTTCTTTCTGTATTCAGAAAAGCGCTCACTCTTTATGACACCATGCGTAAGGAAGAAGGCGCCCGCCTGGGTGAAGACTTACTTGAAAAAGGCAAGGTGATTGAGGAGTATGTTGCCAAGATAAGAGAGCGTGCTCCCATGATTGTCGAAGAATATGCCAAGCGTTTAAGAGAGGGAATGGAAGAAATTTTAGGAAAGGTTCCCGTTGACGAAGGAAGGCTTCTTAATGAGGTGGCAATTTTCACTGACAGAGTGAATGTGGACGAAGAAATGGTTCGTCTCGGAAGCCATGTGAAAGAGCTTTCGACAATTATCGAAGGAAATGCGCCTGCCGGAAGAAAACTTGATTTCCTTGTTCAGGAAATCAATCGTGAAGTAAATACCACAGGCTCCAAGTCCAACGATGTTACAACCACAAAAATGGTGGTTGAAATGAAAACCGAGATTGAAAAAATGCGTGAACAGATTCAGAATATTGAATAAGGTGATTTTGAATGAAAATTATAAATATCGGATTCGGTAATATAGTTAACGCAAGTCACGTTGTGGCGGTTGTTTCCCCTGAGTCCGCTCCTGTTAAAAGATTAATTCAGGATGCAAGGGAGCGCGGGAAACTTATCGATGCAACATACGGAAGAAGAACAAGAGCTGTTATTATAACAGACTCTGACCACGTGGTTACAAGCTCGTTGCAGCCTGACACCATAGCACACAGATTTGATGCACCGGAGGAGGAAGAGCAGGATGCCTAAGGGAAGTGTAATAATTGTATCGGGACCTTCGGGAGTAGGAAAGGGCACAATAGTTAAAAAGGTTGTAGAGAAAAGAAACGATATGTTTCTTTCCGTTTCCTGCACCACAAGAGCGCCGAGAGAGGGAGAAATTCCCGGTGAAAGCTATCACTATATTTCAGTAGAGGAATTTAAAAAACGCATAGATGAAAATTATTTCCTTGAGTGGGAGCGCTATGTTGAAAATTACTATGGAACGCCCATGAAACCTATGCTGGATGCCATGGAAGAGGGCAAGAGTACAATTCTTGAAATAGAGGTTGGTGGCGCATTCCAGGCAAAGAAACGCTATCCGGATGCAAAGCTTGTGTTTGTTCTGCCTCCTTCGTTCAAAGAACTTAAAAACCGCCTTGAAACAAGGGACGCAGGCAACGAAGTGGCACTTGCTGCAATTGAAAAAAGAATGAACCGCGCCCTTGAGGAATATGAAATGATTAAAGACTATGATTATATTATAGTCAATGATGACCTTGAAAAGGCAATAGGAGATCTTGAAACAATAATTGATTCCTGTATGCTTCTGGTTAAAAATAATGAAGATGAAATAAAAGAAATTAAAAATATATGAGGTTATTTTGAAAGGAAGTTTTTATTATGATGATATATCCTTCTGTTGATGAACTTATGAAAAAATACGATAGCCGCTACAGTATCGTTATAGCTGCGGCTAAAAGAGCAAGAGAACTTGAAGATAAGGAAAATCCCACAGAGCCTTTAATTCAGACAAAGTCTGAAAAGCCCGTTACAATTGCGGTTGAAGAAATTTACGAAGGCAAAATAGATTTTTCAAAATAATATGCCTGAAAAAGCCGAAATTTTAGCAAGGGTGTCAGTTGATACATCGGTTATGTCTCTTGATAAGGTGTTCGACTATAAAATTCCCGAAAGTATGTCAGATGTAATAAATATAGGGCATGCGGTTTTGGTTCCCTTCGGAAGGGTGAAAAAGCGGGGTATAGTTGTAGGGTTCACCCATGAAAAATCAGAGTACAGCCTAAAGAGTATCATAGAGATAACTAATGATATTCCCGTAACAGGAGAAAAGGAAATAAGTCTTGCCGCATACATGCAAAAAAGGTATGTGGCTTCATTTCATGATTGTCTGAAACTTTTCTGCCCGCCGGGAGTCTTTTCGAAAGACGATGTGCTGATAAGAATTAAAGAAGGCTATGACGAAAAGGAAATTCATTCGGCAAATCAGGAAAGAATCCTTGCATTTATATCGGAAGAAGGCGGCGAAGTAAGCCTTGAGAAGCTTAAAGCTGTGTTTGGAGCAAAAGTTACGGAGACGGTTAAGAGCCTTTCGGATAAAGGGCTTATCGAAAAGGAAGAAATTTCGCTTAAAGGAGTAAGCGAGCTTAAACGAAAATATGTAAGACTTATAAAGACTGAAGGGGAATTTGAAGGATTAATCAGCGCCCGTGCTGAAGCCCAGCTTAAAACGGCGAGGTTGCTTCTTAATGGTCCCTTAAGCCTTAAAGAGCTATGCGAGAATGGCTTTTGTTCGTCGGGGACGGTTAAATCCCTTTCGGATAAAGGAATTGTTGAAGTTTATTCTGAAAATGAAAGACGAAACCCTTTTGCTCATAAGGTTGTGGAAAAAACAGAAAAGCTTATTCCTACACCGGAGCAAAGTGAAGCGCTTTCGCTTCTTAATGATGCGCTTGACAAGGAAAAAAGCGACACTTTCCTGCTTCATGGAGTTACCGGAAGCGGTAAAACGGAAGTGTTCATGCAAATTATAGAGCGAGTTTTAGAAAAGGGGAAAACAGCCATAGTGCTTGTTCCGGAAATTTCGCTGACGCCCCAGATGACAGACCGGTTCCTCGGGAGATTCGGTGATAAAATTGCTATTTTGCACAGCGTTTTGTCCCAGGGAGAGCGGCTTGATGAATGGATGCGTATAAAAAGCGGTGAGGCAAAGGTGGTTATTGGTGCGCGTTCCGCAGTTTTTGCACCGCTTTCCGATATCGGAATAATCATCGTTGATGAAGAACATGAAAATACTTACAGGTCGGAGCAGTCGCCGAGATATGATGCCAGAGAGGTTGCAAAGGAGCGTTGTATTCAGCATAATGCACCTCTGCTTTTGGCTTCGGCAACGCCGGATATCGTAAGCTATCACAAGGCACTTAAGGGCGAATATACCCTTTTGAAAATGACAAAGCGCTATAATAATGTGCGCCTTCCACGTGTTGAAATTGCGGATATGCGAAAGGAACTGGCAGAAGGAAACAGAAGTATGCTGTCAAGAGCGTTACAGGAAGAGATAGCAGAAAATCTTAAAAACAAAGAACAGACGGTTTTATTCCTTAACCGTCGCGGCTTTTCCACCTTTGTTTCTTGCCGCGATTGCGGATATGTTGTGACCTGTCCGGAATGCAGTATTGCAATGACTTATCACAAGGCATCGGAAAGCCTTAACTGCCATTATTGCGGTTATAAAGCGGCGGTTATAAAAAGCTGTCCCGAATGCAAGGGGAACCATGTGCGCTATTTTGGAGCTGGCACCCAAAAGCTTGAGGACGAAATTAAAAAGATATTCCCGAAATCGACATCTATAAGAATGGATGTTGATACCACATCAAAAAAGGGAAGTCACGAAAATATATTAAAAACCTTCAGCCGGGATAAAATTGATATCCTTCTCGGTACCCAGATGGTATCGAAGGGACTGGATTTCCCAGATATTTCTTTGGTTGGAGTTATGGCGGCGGATATGTCGCTGAATGTGGACGATTACAGAGCATCGGAGCGTACCTTTGACCTTATTACCCAGGTTTGCGGAAGAGCGGGAAGAGGAGATAAGGCAGGAAGGGCGGTTATTCAGACCTACTCGCCCGACAACGATGTTATAAATATGGCGAAGAATCAGGACTATGAGGCATTTTATGAAAGCGAAATTACTTTCAGGGAAATGTTTTTATATCCACCCTTTTCTGATATTGTATCCTTCGTTTTTTCGTCGGAAGACAATAAGCTTTGCGAAAAAGCCTGCCGGGAGTCTGAAAAGGTGACAGAGGCTGTTTTA
>JAZSAR010000243.1:0-7926 GCA_045601965.1 Clostridia bacterium | reverse complement strand
ATTTTTTCGCTCATAAATCCTCCGATATTTTACGGTATCATAGACAGGAACTTGATATCGTAGTATTCCTCTAGTGAATGCTTGGACTTGTCGCATCCGATACCCGACTGCTTTGCGCCGGAATGGGGTGAAAATTCGCTTCCGATACCGCCGTTTACGAAAAATTCGCCTGCGGTAACGTTTTCAAAATATCTGCTCATTTCCTTTGCATTGTGGCCGAAGAAATAAGCGGACAAGCCAAAGATTGTGTTGTTGCTCTTCTCAATTGCCTCATCCAGTGTCTTAAAGGGCTGAAGAGGAATGATGGGACCGAAGATTTCCTCTGTTGAAACGCGCATATCGTCAGTTACATCAATAAGAAGCGCAGGTGTTATAAAGCTTCCTTCCGAAAATTCTTCCGGAACTTCTCCGCCCATAACAAGCTTTGCGCCCTTTTCCTTTGCATCCTCAATAAGGGAAAGCATTCTGTCTCTTGCCTCGTTGTTTATTACGGGGCCCATGATATAGCCCTCGTCCTTCCAGGAGCCGAGTTTAACCTTTGAAAGCTCACTTTTAACCTTTTCGCACATTACATCATAAATACTTTCGTGGATGTAAATTCTGTTATAGTTAACGCAGGTCTGTCCTGCAAAGCCAACCTTTTTTGCAACGATGTTTGCCGCTGTTTCGTCAAGGTCAGCATCGGGCATAACCACAACGGGAGCATTTCCGCCAAGCTCGAGAGAATATTTCTTTAAGCTTGTTACGCCCTGCTCCATCAGCTTAAGTCCTGTTTCGTAGGAGCCTATTAATGAAATAAGTCTCGGAATGGTGCTTTCGTTAAGGGTTTTTGCAACCTCGGAAGAGGGACCTGAAAGAATGTTTAATACACCCTTCGGGAATCCTATCTTTTCTGCGATAACGCCCACATAAAGTGTTGCAAGTGGTGTTTCGGAGGAAGGCTTTATGATGCAGGTACAGCCTGATGCTATGGCGGGAGCAAGCTTTATGCTGGCATTACCTAAAGGATAGTTCCAGGCAAGGTGACCAACGATTACGCCCACGGGCTGTTTTGTTATTATCTGATAGTTAAGCTTTTCGCCTACGCTTAAGGGAGGAATTACTTCGCCTTCAATTCTCTTTGCTTCCTCGGCATAGAAGGAAAGGCTTGTAAGGAGCCAGTCAACATCGCCGCAGGCAGCTGCATACGGTCTTCCTGATTCTGATGATACAAGCTCGATTAAATAATCTCTTTCAGCCGTGCAGGCTTCCTTAAGCTTGTAAAGCCATGCTGCTCTTTCGTTTACGCTTGTTTTTGACCAGATCTTAAAAGCTTCCGCCGCAGCGATGAGTGCTTCCTTTGTTTGCGTTGCATCTGCACAGCCCACAGAGTCAATTACCTTTCCCGTTGCAGGGTTATATACAGGCATTTCCCTGCCCTTACCGTCAACCAGTTTTCCGTTTATATACTGTTTAAACATAAGCTACCTCCTTATAATAATCCGTCGGCACGCTTCTGGTTTCTTTCACCCTTAAGACCGCGTGCACCGATGAATTTTGCAGATGCCCCAAGCTCTTCCTCGATTTCAAGGAAGCGGTTTCCTCTTGCGCCTATGGCACTTTCACGGATGGAGCCCGCATTTATACCCACTGCATAGTCTGCAATGGATTCGCCCTCGCCACGGCTGTCGGAAGGCATAATTCCGTAGCCGAACTTATAGGCGTACTGTATCATTTCAAGAGCCTCGGAAATGGAGCCTACCTGATTAACTTTGAGAAGAACGGTGTTTGCCGCGCCCTTCTTTATTCCGTGAGCCACTCTTTCGGGGTTGGTGGTAAAAAGGTCATCCCCTACTATCTGAATTCCGCTGTCCTTTGTAAATGCGGCAGTTGTATCATAGTCGTCCTCGTTAAAGGGGTCTTCAATTATAACAAAGGGATAGTCCTTTATAATCTGCATGTAGAAGTCGTAAAGCTGTTCCTTGGTCTTGGGCTCCTTATCGAAAAGACCGTAGTACTTATCGTCTTCTTTGTTGTGATATGTATCCGTCGCAACGTCCATCTGGAAGCCGATTTTGCCTTCGTATCCCGCTTCAATAACGGTTTTCAGCATTTCCTCCCATATTTCCTTGTCGCTTTTGAAAATTCCTGCAGGAATGGAGATAAAGTCGCGGATGTTGGGAAGACCGCCGAAGAGCTTTTTCATTTTTTCTGCCCAGCGTGTGTGAATTTCCCAGCAGGCATAAGATGCATCGGAAAACCTGTCAAAGCCGTATGCCATAATTGACATTGTAGGCTTTCCGCCGGGAGTGGTGATTCCTCCGCCGTAGCGCTCATCCCCTGCCGCCATTGCAACACCGGGAACCGGAAGATACATTGCACCTGCACCGCCGATATGACGGTATAATGGAATGCCGAGAGATGCTGCACCTGCTTTAAGCACAGCCGCACTTGTTGCCGCAACCGCGTTTCCGCCAAGGCGGATTTTTGCATCGGGGCATATTCCGAGGATTGCCGCATCAACCTCTGCCTGACGGGCTGAATCCATTCCGATAATTACGGGAGCGATTACCTCTTCAACCCTTTTAGCCGCACCTGTTACGCCTTTGCCGCCAAACTTTGTGCCGCCGTCAAAGGTAAAGTCAACCTCGTGAGTACCGATTGATACGCCCGAGGTGCACATTGCCCTTCCTTCGCTTCCGTTTTCTGTGGTTACTATTACTTCAACACCGGGCTTTCCGCGGTTTGTATAAACCTGGTGTGCCCTTACAGATTTAATAATTGTACCGTACATATTTATTCTCCAATCAAAATTATTCTGAGATCAAGAGCCGAAATGCTCTTTTCCGCCCATACGCCGGAATCAAGTCTCCACAAGGGCTCGCTTGTTCCGTGGGTTTTAAGCGCATCCCAGAGATTGATTCCTTCTTTTTTCGCTTCTTCCAGGGTATATCCGTCAACTACGGCGCCGGATAAACATTCAGGCGCACCCGGATAAGAAAAGCCCCCGGGGCCGTCGGTACCGTCCGTATCAACAGCGCCGATTACAACCTTTTTGCTTCCTGCAATTTTCATTGCCGCGCCGATGGCATATTCCTGATTTCTTCCGCCGATGCCGCTTTCCTTGCCGACGGTTACCACATTTTCGCCTGATGACATAAGTACAACGGGGCCACAGAAGGGTTCGCCTAGTCTTTCACAGCAAAGGGCTAAATTTCCGTCCACAAAGCCTGCTTCCCTTGCCTCCGCTTCCATATACTCTGAAAGCATTATACAAGGAATTCCCATTTCCTTCGCCTTTTCCCTTACAGCAGGATAGATGGTGGAGTCCTTGAAAACAAGACCGAAAAATCTTGCATTAAAGCTTTCATATTCATCCACCGACATATTTTCGTTGTGGCTTCCTCCCGCTAAAAGGTGGTTTTTTATGGACTCGGGGGTTTCCTCCCAGGCATCCCACTTTTTTATGATGTCAAGGCAATCTTTATAGGTAGATGCCGTTGCAACCGTGGGAAAAAAGGTGTTATGGCGCAGCATTTCAAAATAGTTTACCCTTAAAACCGGGGTTGACATTTTGGAAGGGTCCGCCGTTACCATATTGACTATGGTGGCCTTTTCTATCATCCTCGTTATTCTTCCGCCCTTAAAGCGATCAATATGGGTTCTTATCTGATTTAAGTCGCTTGTCGGAACGCCCTTTTCAATCTGCATAATATGTGTAAACCTTGAAATATCTTCCATACTTATGCCCTCTGCAGGATAAGTGAAAAGGGAACCGCAGCCCGAGCCAAAAACGGTTAAGACAAGGTCTTTTTCCGTAACATCAGAAAGCATTTCTTCAATTTTTCTGCAGCCTTCAATGCAGTATTCGTCGGGAACGGGGTGACCTGCCAAGGTTACGCCGATTTTTTTGCAGATAATATCTTCCCCGTGCTTTCCTATGACGTGACCTTTTGTAAGATAATCTCCCAGCACCTCTTCTATTGCAAGGGCGGCTCTCTGAATCCCCTTCGCCGCACCGATTACAAAGATTCTGTCAAAATCAGAAAGCTTGTAAGAAAGCGCGCCCGAATGAGGATCCTCCTTCATTTCAAAGCCCTCGGTATGAAAGATTAAATTTCCCTCATTTACCTCCATAAGCTTTTTTACCCTTAAGTAGGGATCAATGGAGTCAAGCCCTGCATCAAGAAGCTCACTTACAATTTTTCTTCCCTCGGTATTTCCGTGGTAGGATAAGGCATCCTTATTTTTAATTCTCATAAAATCAACTCTTAAAACATTATATTATCGGGGTCGGGAGCTTCTCCGCAAACGCCCTTAAGATTTGATATAAAGTCAACATCTTCCTTCGAAAGCTCAAAGTCAAATATTTCTGCATTTTCTCTTATTCTCATGGGATTTGCCGACTTGGGAAGGGAAACAAAATCCTTCTCAAGGCACCAGCGAAGACAAAGCTGACCAACGGTTTTTCCGTATTTTGCAGAAAGCTTTTTCATATCCTCGTTGCCGAAAATCATACCGGTTCCGAAGGGGCTGTACGCTTCAACCACAATACCCTGCTTTTTGCAATAGTCAACGGTTTCATCCTGGGTTACGCCGGGGCAAAGCTTAAGCTGATTTACCATAGGCTTTATTTTTGCGGTTTTCATAAGTGTTTCAATGTGATGAGGAAGGAAGTTACTTATACCGATTGCCTTGATTTTTCCCTGTTCATAAAGCTCCTCAAAAGCCTTCCAGGTTCCTGCTGTAGCCTCTTCCCAGTGTGTTCTGTACTGAATGGGGTTGGGCCAGTGAATAAGATAAAGGTCTAAATACTCAAGGTCAAGCTTTTCCATAGTGAGGTCGAAAGCCTCCAATGTTGCCTTATAGCCGTGGTCCGCGTTACGGAGCTTGCTGGTAACAAAAATTTCCTCTCGCTTAAGTCCGCTTGCCTTTATTCCCTCGCCTACACCCTTTTCGTTTCCGTAAGCCGCAGCTGTATCAATAAGGCGATAGTCGTGGGAAAGTGCGGCAAGCACCGCATTTTTCGCCGTTTCATCCGGGGACTGCCAGGTGCCGAGTCCCATACAGGGAATTTCAACACCGTTATATATTTTAAAAGTATCTTTTACACTTTTCATTTTCATTCTCCTTATAATACTGTATATCCGCCGTCAACGGGCACGCAGGTGCCTGTTGTAAAGGTAGATAAGTCGCTTGCAAAGTATAACACAAGGCCCACCATTTCGGAAGGCTGAGCCACGCGTCCCATAGGTGTTCCGCCAATCCATTTTTTAACCGCGGGATCGTCGGGCACGGAAAGTCGCTTCGCTGTAAGGGGTGTTTCCGTGAAGCCGGGGGCAATGGCATTTACTCTTATGCCACGTTCTGCCCATTCGTTGGCAAGCACCTTTGTAAGCATAATAACGCCCGCCTTGGAGCTGTTGTATGCACACTGTGTCTGCGGAAGGGGATTTACGATAAGGCCCGACATAGAGGCAACGTTAACTATATTTCCGCCACCCGCAGAAAGCATCCTTTTTCCCACCTCACGGCACATTAAAAACGTACCCGTTAAGTTTACATCCATAATTCTCTGCCAGGTAGAAAGAGGCATCTCCTCTGCCGGTGCAAGCTTGTTGATGCCTGCATTATTTACAAGGATATCAATTTTTGTAAACTTGTCCCAGGCGCTTTCTACCGCATTTATAACGGACTCTTCATCCGCCACATCGGTGTGAATGCAAAAGCATTCTGCACCAAGGGCTGTTATTTCCTTTTCGGCTTTGGGAAATTCCTCATCCATAATGCCCGCGATAACAATATTTGCGCCGCTTTTTGCAAAGCCCTTTGCAATTTCAAGACCAATTCCCCGCTCGGCACCTGTTATCAGAACGGTTTTACCCTTAAAATCAAATGAGCAACTCATAAAAAGCCCCACTTTCTTATTTCGCTCTTGCAGCGAGAGAATCCTTTATTGTTCTTCTCATATTTTCAACGATTGCATCGTAGTTTTTGTCGTTGATTGCATTATTCTCGGCAAACATCCAGTCGCCGCCTGCCGCAAGCACGCTGTTGAACTTGATGAGGTCTAAATAGTTCTTGCCGTTAAGACCGCCGGTTACAACCCACTCAACCTTACCGAAGGGGCCGTAATAGTACTGGGAAAGGGTGTCTACTCCGCCCATCTGATATACGGGGAAGAACTTTAATATGTTTATTCCGTAGTTAAGTGCCATTGAAATTTCGGAAGCTGTTGTGCATCCGGGAAGAATGGATAAGTTGTTCTTTAAGCAGAATTCAACAACCTCGGGAACAAAGCCGGGAGCTACACAGAATTTTGCACCGGCATCTAACGCCTCCTGGGCATCCCTTAAAGAGATAACAGTACCTGCACCGACAATTACCTCGGGTGCATTTTTAGCGATGTTCTTTATTCTTGTAACAGAATGTTCGTCTCTGTGAAGAAGAACTTCACAAACGGGAAGACCGCCCTCTGCAATTGCCTTTGCCGCATCAGCTGCAAAATCGGGATCGGGTGCCACCATAATGGGGCAGATTGCTGTTGTTTTGATTATACCGTACATTGTTTTATCCATGATAATTCTCCATTCATATATTAAATTTAATTATTCGTAAATGTTAATTTCCACGCCTGTATCGGAAGAAAGCTTTGTAAGGGATGCCACCATTGCATCGGTGATTTCGATTTCACCCGAAGCAAGAGCTTTATCTCTCTTTTCCCATTCCATTTCGCCGGGCATAAATATTCTTGTTGCACCCTTTGCCTTGGGGCCGTTTTTAAGCTCGTCTGAGACCTGTTTCATTCTTGCATTAAACTCATCTGTGCCAATCATCTGAGCTACATCAACTGCAATAAATGCGTGTCCCGCATTATTGGTGGATGCAAGGTCTAAATTCCAGCTTGCAATTTCAGAAAGCATACCTGCACCGGTTATTACCGAAGCAAGAATTTCGACCAGCACCGCAAGGCCGTAGCCCTTGTGTGCACCCATGGGCTGAAGGCTTGCATTTTTCGGGAATTTGTAAGCATCCTTCGTAGGAACGCCCTCCTCATCATCCAGCCAGGTGTCGGGAATTTCCTGTTTCTTCTCCTGCGCCATTATGACCTTAAGTGCCGCAACATTACTTAATGCAATATCTAAAAATACACTCTTTCCGTCGCCAGTCGGTGCTGCAAAAGAAAAGGGATTAGTACCGATTGCTTTTTTGCTTCCTCCGGGAACTGCAATAACCGGATCAGCATTACTCATAGATATGCCTATGAGTCCTTCCTTTGCCGCCAGATTTGCATAGAAGCCTGCTGCACCGAAGTGACAGCTGTTTTTAACTCCCACATATGCAATACCGACTTTTTTAGCTTTCTGGATAGCCATCTTCATCGCCTTGTATCCGGAAACCATACCTGCCGCCTTGTTTCCGTTTACGATTGCCCAGGCAGGTCCTTCTCTCACTATTGATGGCTCGGCTTCAGCATCTAATCCGCCCGCCTTCATCTTATCTATGTACTGACCTAAATTCTTTGTGCCGTGGGTTAAAACACCGAAAGTATCAGTTGTCATTAAAACATCGGCTATAATTTCTGCATTTTCTTCACTTACTCCCACTTTAACGAGTGCCTTTACGGAGAAAGCCTTAAGTTCATCAAGACGCACTTTTTTCATATAAATCCTCCAAAATATTTTTCTTCATCATTCTAGCCTAATCATAACATATACTTATATTTTTTTAAATAGACAAACACGACAAAACTTACACAAAAGCGACCTCTTGATTTTTTGTTTCAAAAGGTCGCTTGCAAGACAATCCAGACGTCTGTGCATTTGTTTTCCCGCTTACACACGAAGTTTTTTAATCAAGCAGGAAACTTAACAGTAATGGTCACTTTCTGCTCCGACTTATCCCAGATAACAGTCGCTCCGAGATTTTCAACTATAAAACGAAGAG
>JAZSAR010000242.1:0-3073 GCA_045601965.1 Clostridia bacterium | reverse complement strand
GTGGGCGTTTTTGAGGCTGATACAAGAATTACACCTTTTGAAGCAAACGGCACTATTTACATTCCCTTTATGACCTATGAGGATATCCTTGGCTACGGCTATGCAAAGGTTGAATATGATTCGGAGGATAATATCCTCTATATGGCACGCCACGACCTTTCCGAAGACAAGAGAGAGATTACAAACTATCAGTGGACATATAACGAAATAGGCACGCTTGATGCAAGAATCAACGGCGAAATCAAAAAGCTTACAGCTCCCGTTATGGTAGTGGATGGACTTATATATGCTCCGCTTACCTATGTCAGCGATATGTTCGGATGGAATATAAAAAGCTATGGAAACGGACTTTATGCCCTTTCAAGAAATGCTATAGATGAGGCAGCCGTATTAAGTGTTGCTTCTCATATTGAATAAGGAGGTTTTGGTATGAAAAAAATATTTGCACTTGTTTTAAGCATCGTACTTATGATATCCTCTTTATACATCTGTGTAAATGCAAAGGTTACGGAAGTTCCGGTTGAAAATTTAAAAGAATCAGAAGTGCTTCCTGAAAGAAGCACCTGGAAAATTACGGCATCAAACTCATGGAAATGGGGCGCTGCCGAGAATATGCTTGACGGCGATATAAAGACAATGTGGCATTCATATTATAAGGAACAGGACGGAAAGGCAGTCGATAAAGCACCTGCACCTTATTATATTGATATCGAACTTCCCGAAAAAGCGGAAATAACCGGCTTTGTATATGCACCCAGGCAGGATATTGATTCGGGCTATGTGTTTAACTGGGAAGCTTATTCCGTTTCAGATGACGGGAAAGAAGAATTGCTTGCAACAGGCGAATTTGCCAGAAACAAAAATGCAAAGGTTGCATCATGGCAGGGCAAGGAAACCAAGAAAATCCGCGTTGTGTTTACAAAGACAACGGGGGTAGGTACCTGCGCCGAGCTTTACCTTTTAGGCAAAGGGGAGGATGCATCACTTTTCGCATCATCCGGCAATGCTACTGCTGATGAAAAAGAAGGCGTTGACGCATCCCTTGAATCCAAGGTTCTTCCCGAAAGAAGCACCTGGACCATTACCTCGTCAAGTTCATTGTCCTGGGCAGGACCTGAAAGAATGCTTGACGGAAATGTGAAAACCTATTGGCATTCTTACTATAAGGAGCAGGACGGAAAGGCTGTTGATAAAACACCTGCACCTTATTACATTGATATAGAGCTTCCCGAAGAGAGCGTGGTTAAAGGCTTTACTTATGTGCCGAGACAGGATAATAATTCGGGATATGTCTTTAACTGGGAAGCATACAAGATAGGCGATGACGGAACTGAAACAAAGCTTGGAGCAGGCTCACTCGCCAACGATGTAAATGCTAAAAGCGGCATTTGGAATGAAGTGAGCCTTAAAAAAATTCGCATAGTGTTTACTAAAACCACAGGCGTTGGCACCTGTGCAGAGCTTTACTTAATCGGTAAAGGCGAAAGCGGCGTAAAGGCGGCAGTCCCCGAAAAAAAGGAAGAGGTCAAAGATTCAAATGTAAACGACAAAGGCTGGATTGTAACGGCATCATCTGAAAAGAACTGGGCACCCGGCATAAGAGCATTTGACGGCAAAATGAATACCTACTGGCATACAGATTACGAGGAGGAAGGCGGCAAAGTAATAAGCCACGATATGCCTCCTCACGACCTTAAAGTTACCTTCCCTGAAAAGAAAGTTATAACAGGATTTTCTATTTATCCGAGGCAGGGAACAGATTCAAAAGCCGGTCTTATTGAAGAGTATAATTTCTATGTTTCCGATTCCGACGACGGGGAATATTTCCTCCTTTTCTCGGAAAGCACTTCTGCCACATCCTCAACAAAAACCGTGGATTTTGCCTGCGGTATCGAAGTTAAAAGAGTGTGGATTGAAATAACCATCGGATACAGCGGTTATGCAGTAATTGCTGAAGTTGAATTTCATGAAGGCGACGAAAATACAAAGGTTGTTCCTTATGAAAGCTTTTCGGAAGAAAGGGAAGCTAACCGCCTTTATAAGATTGATAACACCGCTATTACCGTAACAGACCCTGATGATAATCCTTCCTGGTCAGGCTCACCCGGAAGCCTTGTGGACGGCTCCGAAAGAGGATTCTGGCAAACAGAAAGACTTGATCCCGGAACTGTAGTATGCATAAGATTCGACCTTGGTGAAGTAAGAAACTTTACACATATTTCCATTTTACCGAGACCTTCCGAGGACTTTCACGGCTATATGGAGAAGTTTAATGTATATGTAAGTGAAGACGGAGATGTTTATAAAGAGCTTTTGTATGATTATTCCTTTGAAGAATCGGAAAAGAGCCTTTCCGAAAAATTCATTTTCTTTGAGGAAGGCGTAAAGGCAAGGTATGTTGAATTTGAAGTTACAGAATATTTCAACTTCCGTGTAAGCTGTGCGGAAGTAAGCTTCTGGCAGAATAAGGAAATGCACGATAAAACTTCTGATTCGGGTAAATATGTATTAAAAATAGGCTCTCCCGAAATTGAAATAACAAAGGGAGGAGAAACCTATACCAAAACTATGGACGTTGCTCCCTTCATTACCTCAAGAGGACAGACAATGATACCTCTTCGCGGTTTAATCGAAGAAATGGGAATGGATATAGAATGGAAGGATAAAACACAGGAAATTATTCTTTCCAAAGGCATAAGAATAATTAATCTTCAGATAAGAAACAAGCTTGTAAAGGTGGAAGGAACGCCCTACGGTGATGTCACCTACACCCTTTATTCACCACCGAAAATCAAGGATTCAAGAACCTTTGTGCCCGTAAGATTTTTATCCGAGCAGATGGGCTATACCGTAAATTGGGACGGAGAAACAAAGACAGTAACAATTGAAAAACAATAAAGTAAACCCGCAGACTTTCGGCGGTACTTCTTATGGAGAAGCCGGTTTTGGCTTGTTATTTTCCGCTGATAGTGCGCAAAAAAACGCAGACATACGCCAGTATGACTGCGTTTTTTAACTTCTCTAAGGCGAAAAATTCCTAACCCAAAACTGCGAATGCACCACAAAATTCTCG
>JAZSAR010000241.1:0-6914 GCA_045601965.1 Clostridia bacterium | reverse complement strand
TCTTTAAAGAAATAACCCTGGTTTTTAGCATCGGGCCTGTAGTCTTCGCCGAAGGCTTCGGTGTAGCTTCTGCCCTTAACATAGGGATCGGAGAATACACCGGTCTTTTCATATTCAAATACGTAGGAGTGGTTTATGCCTGTACCGAGAGTCATAGCTTCTGTTCTTTCGGCATCCTTTGTAACTTTCCACTTTGTCTGAGGATAGTTCTGAAGCCACTGCCAGCCACCTGTCTCAACGTCTCCCGATGCACGGGATGCGTTTCCTCTGTGGGTGGTGTTATCCAATATTTCCTTAAGAACTCTTATTGTTTCTGTATCAGCTTCTTTCAATGCCTTTTCATAAGCATTCTTGGGGTTGCCACCGAAGATAAGCATTTTTCCTTCCCATTCATACCATATATCACGGAATCTGGGATTTGAAAGTATGTTATGATAAAGTGCGCGGAAGCCCTTATCTGTATTGGTTGACCAGGTGTATATCTCGGGGATATTTACACCCGCTTCCTTTGCATCCGCAAAGGCTTCAAATATTAAAACAGATGTGGGAACAAATGCCCATGTAGCATTTGACATATCAAGGAATATGGAGTCAACGCCTGCATTTGCCAGCATTTCCGCGTGACGGCGGTATGCAAAGTAGTCGTAGCTTGTATAATAGCCAAAGAGGGGCTCGCCCCAGAAATATCTGCCCTTGGTATCCCAGGCTTCGTGATAATAATCGTCCTTTGCTTCGGGATACTTTGCAACAATTTCAGAGGGAATTCTTGCATTACCTGTGTTGTTGGGTGCCCAGTTCCAGTAGAACATGGAAACCTCGTGAAGTCCTTCCTTTACGGGACCTGCTTCTTCATAGTCTGCCAGTTTTCTTCCGAGAGCATCTGTTGCAACCCAGGTATCTGCATAGTTATCAACTATTGCGCTGTCGGGAACAACGGTAGTATTACCCTCATCAACGGTTTCTGATGAGAAAATAATCTTTCTTATAACGTTTTCGGAGAACTGACCGTAGGTTGACTTTATGTATATATCGTGCACGCCTTCTGTTTCCCTGATATTTGCAGAGAAGGTTGCATTAAGAAGTTCCTTTTTGTTAAAGAGCACATAGCCAAGGCAATCTCCCTTATCAGGATCGTCGATTCTTATCTGATAAGCGTCACCGTTTTCAACACCGGGAATAAGTGAGTCACCAAGGAAGCTTACGGATTTCATACCGGTTAAGTCAACTCTTTCAATTTTGAAATAGTCGCCGGCATCCATGGTTGTTACACCGTCTTCTGTCTTTGTAACGCCTGTAAAGCTGTCTGCCTTAAGTGTTTCAAGGACAATTTTGCCGTTTTCAGCCTTTTTCACTTCCTTTACAACATTAAGGAAGTTTATTTCAGCCGCAGTCGCGTAACCAACCACACCGTCAGTTACAACGATTTTTATAGCCTTGTATTTGCCCTGAGGAATTTCTGTTGTTGCCATTTCCTTTGTGCCTGATACAGCATACTTTGCATCAACTAATTTTGTAAAGTTAGTACCGTCTGCACTTCCGTAAATTTCAGCCTTATTCCATATTCCCGCACCGTTATCTTTTCTGGGAAGATAAGTAATCATGGAATATTCCGTAGGCTCGGGGAATGTCACGATTACAGTATGGGGGCATTCGTCGTGGGATGCAACCACACCGTCCTTTACAGTATAATTTGAATGCCAGTATGTAGCGGGATTACCGTCGAAAGCCTTTGCTATGGAATTATGTACATATACACTTGATGCTTCAACAATCCAGCCGTTTTCCAAGGTCACTTTGGTCATTTTCGTTTCGGCAGGTGCACTTTCAACAGGCGCATCCTTATAGAAGCGAAGCTCCGCAATGGTGGAAAATCCGCTTAAGGATTCGGTTGTAACAAAGCGGATTGATTTATAGCTGTTTCTGGGAATTTCGGTTTTTGCTTCCTTACGTCCGTTTACAACGTCGTAGGTTACGTCCTTAAGCTTTGTGAAATTAACGCCGTCGGTCGAGCCGTAAATTTCGCCCTTAACCCAGGTGCCTGTAGCATTGGAATCCTGTCTGGGGGTGTAGGAAACCACTGAGATTTCAAGAGGCTCGGGGAAGGTAACCGTCATAGTGTGGGGGCACTGGTCCTTTTCAACTATGGTTGAGCCTTCTGCTTTGTACCAGGAATGCCAGTAGGTGTCGTTTTTGCCGTCAAAGGCAAGCTCAACTGCCCACATTCCTCCGTGTTCGCTGCCTATTTCCACATTCCAGTCGCTTGTGCGGGTATAGGCGCCGTCTTCTGCTTCGGCAACAACGAAAAATGTGAACATAAGCATCATTGCCATAAGCAGTGCAAGTAATTTTTTCATATATTATTCCTCCTTTATTTTGCTTTGTTTTCAGTATACCATATCAATATTTTTTAGTAAATGCCATTTTTTTGCTTAAAACATATCATTTTTTTATAACGCCTTTCCCACTTCCAGAAGAATTTCCGTTGCGGGAGCAGGGAATCTTCCGAGGTGGTCGGGCCCGACATTCAACAAATAGTTTATTCCGCGTTCATTCAAGTGATTTTTAATCCTTATTACCTCTTTTGCACTTTTCCAGTTCTGGTCGAAGGATTTATAGCCCCAGGTGTCGTTAAGTGTTGCCGGGGTTTCAAAGAGCATATCCTTTTTATCCTCGGGAATTTCGTTATCCCCCGCCGACTCATAGTCGCACACGCCGTGACCGAGACGGGAATTTATCAGGCAATCGGGCTGATAGTGCTTTACCATATCATAAAGCTCAATGCTCAATTCCTTCGGCATATTTATGGGCGTGTCAAACCAGATAAGGCATAATTCCCCGTAGTTTGTAAGGATTTCCTTTACCTGCGGTTTGATTTTCTCCTCATAACAGATTTTATAATCCTTTTTGGCAAAGTCGGGAAAGTCCCAGGTATTGCCCCAGTCCATAACTCCGCAATTCAAGCCATAGCCCGCCTCATAGCCTGAGCCGTGGGGATGTGCCCAGTCAAGTGCCTGGGAATAATACAGCCCCAGCTTAAGGTCGTATTTACAGCACGCTTCTGCAATTTCCGCTATTATGTCTCTTTTAAAGGGGGTTGCATCAACCACGTTGAAACTGCTTGCCTCCGACTTAAAAAGTGCAAAGCCGTCGTGATGCTTGCTTGTGATAACAAAGTATTTCATCCCTGCATCCTTTGCGGTTTTAACCCATTTTTCCGCATCGAAATAAATGGGATTGAAAATTTCTGCAAGGCGGTGGTATTCGCTGTTCGGGATTCTGAAGAAAGACTGAGCCCATTCACCTATCTGATCGGTTCTTTTTCCATTCCACTCTCCTCCGAGGATGGAATATAAGCCAAAGTGAATCATCATACCGAATTTTGCTTCCTTAAACCACGTTTTGTTATCCATAGCCACCCTCCTTAAAAACTGCAATAATACATTTTATATTATATCAATTTCATCACCCATTGTCAATATTTTAAGGCATTTTCCAAAATAAAAATGAGTGCCCGTGCACTCATTTTAACATACTGCTGTTATTTATTATTGATGTTGAATAGAGGAAAAGCACGTCGGCTCCCTTAAAATCCACAAAGGAAGAGATTGCCGAAGGAGAGATATAACGTGTATCCGCAAGGGTTATTTTTTCATACTCCGATATTAAAAGAGGAGCAAGGGATGAAGTGAAGGAGTCGCGGAAAATAACAAGGTGTCCTTTCCCGGCCGATGCAGGATTTTCTATTACGAGAAGGGCATCTGCTCCCGAAAGGTAAACCTCATAGGGGTCTGCACTTTCAAGCTCATCCATGGTATAAACCGCCTTTTTTACGGGTTTTCCCGTATCATAGCTCGTAACGGTTGCGCCATTTATGCTTTCCGATTCCAAAAGCACGATTTCGTCCTTTATATTGTAAAAAGCACTCTGTCCTGCGTATACACCGTAAAAGTCGTCCTTTATCTTATTTTCCGTAAAGCTTTCATTCAGGCTCTTCCCCATTCCTGAAAGAAGCTTTTCCGCCACCGGGACAATTTTTTCCTGCTTCCAGTGGGAGTCTGTTTTATAATAGTCTTCCGCAGTTAATAAATCGGATATTGTAATAGGTGTTGCAAAGGGAACTTTCTCTAAGAACCGCTCCTCAAAGCCCTCGTAATCCAGCGAAAGCTTATCCTCTGCCAGAAACTTTCCCTTGTCCGGGATTACGGAAACATAAATGTTTTCTGCCGTATCCTTAAGATAGGTTTCA
The DNA here is from genome assembly GCA_045601965.1 of Clostridia bacterium. Classification (GTDB taxonomy): domain Bacteria; phylum Bacillota; class Clostridia; order CAKSNL01; family HGM11501; genus HGM11501. Next base: position 2,668 of record JAZSAR010000241.1, on the reverse strand, counting down.
TATATTGCCGTAATTTTCTTTGCGGCATTTTCCACCATTTTTTCACTTTCAGGATATTCTATTTTTGAAATATGCCCGTCCTTCAAGTAAAGTCCGTTGGTGTCCTTCTTTCCGAAAAGGTAAAGCTCGGATGAATTTTTAATTTTACGGAAAACGTCCCTTAAAGGGAAATTGTCCGTGGCGTACTTTTCAAAGTCTGATGAAAATCCGCCCGACAATATGCTTTCTCCCGAAATTTCGGGGAATTCCGCCAGAGCTCTTCTTTCGCTTTGGGTGTATCTGTCCTTTTCCATAAAAATTGCACTAAGGGAAAAGGCAAGAATGAAAAGAGCAAAAAGGAAGACCGTTATTTTGTTTTTAATATTTTTATTCATAGCGTCCTCCTTTAAAATCTGAAATATAAAAACGGGTTAAAGCTTCCGTCAACAAGGTATGCAACAGAAATTACCAAAAGCAAAAAAAGAATTAAAGGCTCTGCAATGTTTACTGCCTTTTCCCATTTCAATGCCGCTTTTTCAGCCGCCGTTTTCACTAAAGGCGTGCTTCCCACTAAGGCAAGACAGATTAAAACGCCATAGCTTTTAAGATAGTAAAGTGTTTCGCCCGTCACAAAGGGAAGGTCGGCAAAGCCGAAAAGTGCTCCTATTTCGTATCCTGCCGATGGCAAATCCTTTGCTGAAAAGATAACAAAGCTTATAAGCACCGTTATTATCACATAGATATGGGATAAAAGCGCGCTCCTTTTAAGAAGCTTTGATAAAAACAGCTTTTCAATAACCAGAAAAAATGCAAAGTAAAGTCCCCATACAACAAAGTTCCACGCCGCTCCGTGCCAGAGACCTGTCAGCATCCAGACGGTTAAAATATTAAAAAGCCACCTTAAAGTTTTCACTCTGTTTCCGCCCATGGGAATATATACATAGTCGCGAAACCATGTTCCAAGGCTCATATGCCATCTTCTCCAGAATTCCGCTATGCTTTTTGAAATAAAGGGATAGTTGAAGTTTTCAATAAAGTGAAAGCCGAATATATGTCCGAGTCCTATCGCCATATCGCTGTAGCCTGAAAAATCGAAATAAAGCTGCAAAGCGGTGCAAACGGCATACATCCAGTAAAATACAACACTTGCTTCACCTGTCCCCTTAAATACGTCACAAAGCTCGCCCAAAGTATTTGCAATTAAAACCTTTTTGGAAAGACCGATTACAAACCTTCTTATGCCAAGGCTTGCCCGCTCAAAGCTGTGGTTACGCTCTTTAAGCTCGGATAAAATGTCCGAGTATCTTACAATCGGTCCTGCGATAAGCTGGGGGAACATTGTTATATAGCAGGCAAGGTCAATTATATTTTTCTGCGCCGGCACGTTTCCCCTTTTAACGTCAATCACATAGCTCAAAAGCTGAAAGGTATAAAAGCTTATACCGATGGGAAGCGCAATTTTAAGGATTGGAAGAGAAAGCCCCGTAAGAGAGTTGATGCTGCCTGTCACAAAGTCAAAATACTTGAAAAAGCCGAGTGCCGAAAGGCTTATTATAACAGCCGATACAAAGCATATTTTTTCCGCCGCTTTCCCTCTGTATTTTTCAATTCCACGGGCAAGAAAATATCCCGAAAGAATTGATGCAATCATAAGGAAAATGTATAAAGGCTCACCCCAGGCGTAGAAAATAAGGCTGAATAAAAGCAGGCATCCGTTTCTCGCTTTTTGAGGAAGTATAAAGTATAAAATCAGAACTGCCGGAAGAAAGTAAAACAAAAATGGTATTCCTGAAAAAAGCATAAAATCACCGTTTCTTTATAAAAAGCGGAAAGCCCGGCTTTCCGCTTTTTTATTATTCTTCTGTTGCAAGGCTTAAAGGACTCATAAGGAAAAATACGGTAGTTCCGCTTTTTTCCGTGTGCATTTCGTCAGCACTTACGCAGATGTTCCATCTTAAATCTGCGCTTTCTGCAAGCATAGCGATAAATCCGTCAACATCCGCATCCTCACTGAGGCTGAATATATAGCCGATAAAGGGGATGGAACCTATCATAGGTCCGAACATAGCGCCCTTTTCAAAGCCGGTAACCTCATCAAGTGTAAAGCCCTGTAAGAATATGTCGGGTTCGATTTCCGTAACCATAGGAGCAAACTCGATAAGGGGATTTGTCATGAGAGTTTCCGCAATGGTGTAAGGATCATTCTCGCCACCTTCGGTAATTTCCAAAAACTGTTTTTTAAGGCTTCCGCCAAGGGTTAAGTTTTCTTCTGTTTTGCCGCATCCGCAAAATGCAAGAACCATGGCAAAAGCAAGAAGCAATGCAAGTATTTTTTTCATAAGAATCTTCCTTTCTTATTGTATTATTTCACATATAATACAAATTAAACATTTAAAAGGTTGCATTATTCTTATTTTTCTGTTTTAGGATCGGTTAAAACTTCCTTGATGCCCGTTGCAAGGCCTGCAATCCCCTGAAAATCCGATGGAATAATTATCTTTGTTGCCTTACCGTCTGAGGCTTTTTCAAAGGCTTCAAGTGACTTCATTGTAAGATAAGCCTCACCGGGAGCAGCTTCGTTAATCTTTTTGATACCCTCAGCAATAGCCTCCTGCACCTTTACTATAGCTTCAGCCTGACCTTCAGCCTCGCGGATTGCCGTTTCCTTCTTTGCATCAGCACGTAAAAT
>JAZSAR010000240.1:0-2055 GCA_045601965.1 Clostridia bacterium | reverse complement strand
CACAACTACTCTCCCTCAATCTGCGGAAGAGCCTGCGATATGGCTTGCTATGTCCACTTAGAAGAAAAGGGCGTACTTAAGAAAAAGTTCAATACACCCTTCAGAAAGAGAGAAGAGTGGAGGTTTGACTTAAATGATTTTCGCTAAATTTTACGGCATAAATGACAGAGGCGAAGTAGTTGACGCCATAATCACTCAAAAGGACAATGTCGTAACCCTTACCATTCCGAAGGAAAGGGTTATGCCCTGTCAGTATCTTGACATACACTCTCCCTATTTCACCGCGAAAGCAGGAGAAGAAGGCTATTTCTTTTCTTCTCCCATTCAGCGACAGGGCATCATAACCCGATTTAAATCACAGGGGGATTTTACTCTCTGTTCCGATGAGAATCCCACTCTTTTAATCGGTGCAAAGCGTGATAATTTCAGCATAATTGCCTATCCCGATGGAATGAGATATGATATGTCCCAGGCTCTCTGGACAAAGGATAACGAATATAACCTTTGCTACAGAGTCCGCCTCGGCGGAGATGCTCCCTATGAGGATATATCCGTTAACTTCTACCTTTTGCCCAAGGGAACGGAATATTCCGAAATGGCTGTTTACTACAGAAATCTCCTTATTTCAAAGGGAAAAATCAAGCCTATAACGGAGAAATCAAAAGAAAGAGCAGCCGTTGCCTATGCAAAGGATGCTCCCGAAATCAGAATCCGTATGGGCTGGAAGCCCGCTCCCTCTCCCGTTGCCGATCAGACACTGGAGAATGAACCTCCGATGCATGTTGCCTGCACATTCCGTGATGTTATGAAATTTATTGACGAGCTTAAGGCAGCAGGCATAGACAAAGCACAGCTTTGTTTAGTTGGCTGGAACAAGTCCGGCCACGACGGAAGATGGCCCGATGCCTTCCCCGTTGAGCCTCTTTTAGGCGGAGAAGAAGGTCTTCGTGAGCTTATAAGCTATGCAAAGGCAAACGGTTATGCCATCGTTTGTCACACAAACTCCACCGATGCTTATCCCATCTCTCCCAAAACCGAAGGAAATCTGGTTTTAAATGAGCAGGGAAAGGAGCACGAAGGCGGTGTATGGAGTGGCGGAAGAGCAAGAAGACTCTGCCCCAAAAAAGCTTTGGAATTCGGCAAGGAAATCCTTCCGAAAGTTGCCGATTTAGGATTTTCGGGACTTCACTACATTGACGTTTTGGCTGTAATTTCGCCGATGAAATGTGCAAATCCCGCACATCCCGTGACAAGAAGAGAAACCGTTTCATACTATAAAGAGCTTATGGGTATGTGTCACGAGCTTTTCGGCGGCTTTGCATCGGAAGGTGCTTATGACTTTGCAGAAGAATTTGTTGACTACGGATTTTACATTTCAAATAACCGTCCTCCCCATCCTCTGGCAGACGAGTACATCCCCCTCTGGGAGCTTATCTACCACGGTTTTATACTCTACAATGTTTCAACCTCAACGGTAAATGTAAACATAAGAGATATTAACGACCAGTTGATGTTCACAGAATACGGCGGAAGGTTAAGCTATTATGTTTATCAGAAGTTTATTTCTTCAAGTGCTTCAAACACCAACTGGCTTGGCAAGGATGACCTTACATTAGACGGCGAAGAAATGGCAAAAACCGTTGCCGTTATCAAGGAAGGCTATGAGAAACACAAAAAGTATTTCAGCCTTCAGGAAGTTACTATGGATAAGCACGAAATAAAGGGCGATGTCCGCATTGTAACCTTCGGCAACGGCATAAAATTAATCGTAAACTACGGCGATAATGAATACGTTGACGGTGATATAACCGTTGGCGCAAAGGATTATCTGTATATTTAATAAAAAGCTGAGCATTCGCTCAGCTTTTTTCTTGACATTGGGTAATCCAAACATGGCACTATTTAGAAATTTAGTTAAAACATTGACTTTATTACATATTTTTGTTATAATATGTAATAAAAATAATTATACTTATTATGGGGAGGTTTTTTATGTTTAATAATATTGGTGCTAAAATTAAATCATTTGCTCAACTTGTATGCGGATTGGGAATT
>JAZSAR010000239.1:0-4322 GCA_045601965.1 Clostridia bacterium | reverse complement strand
AACATACAACATATACTACATATTATTGTAATAAATGGTAAAACATTACTTTTTATAGCATGAATAATCTAAAATTGCGGAAAAAATAATTAGATTATATTTCGGGGAAGAAAAACTGTATGGATTTCCGGAAAAAACACGGAAAAAACGGGGATTTTAAAAGGGAATAAGAGGAAGAAATGTAATCGGAAAAGATTATTTGCAGGCTTTTTGCACCTAAAAAATCGGGTGAAAAAATGCGGAAAATTAAATGAATTTATTAAGAAAATGCAATATTTTTTGCTGAGCGAACCACTAAATATAGTATAAAAACGCATAAAATGATAATAAAAACACAAATGATGAATAAAAAAGCTTGACTTTTCGTAACAATTTAGTTATAATTTACGAGAATGTAAAATATAATTGTTTTCAGAAGGCATTTTTTTATTGCGCAAAAGCATAAAACATAAATTGGCTTAGCCTTCGGAAAGGAATGGTTTTTATGTTAAAGAAATCAGGAAAGTTTGCTGCACTTTCTTTGGCTGTTATGATTGCCGCAGTGTCTGTAAACGGATACAACTATGAAAGTGATATTCAGGTTAACGTGGCAGTTGACGGTGTAGTAACAAAAACATTCAACACAAAAGCTGATATGGTAAAAGATGTACTCTCCGCAGGCGAATTCGCATTGGCGGATGGCGATCTGGTTGTTCCCGGAATTGATGTAAAGCTTATGAACAATGCAACAATAAATATCAAGCCTGTGAAGAATGTGGAAGTAAAAGGTAAGGATGCTACATTCTATGTTCAGACCAATGCAAGCACAACGTCTGAGCTGGCGGAGAACATTAATTATGTAATCGGCGAAAACAACAGCATAGTTGATTATAATACAGGGGATAATTCATTCCTTGTAGACGGAGCGCTTTATGCTGTAAAAGATGGTCACAATGTAAACGTACATGCAGACTATGCTACTTATCCCGTGAAAATTGCGGAAGGAACAGTGGCGGATGCTGTTGAAATGTCAGGGGTGGAAATCGATGAAAACGATATCGTGATACCTCCTCTTACATCTAAGGTGAAAAGCGGAACAAAAATTGAAGTTATCCGTGTGGCAAAGACTCACGATACTCAGACTGTGACTATACCTTTTGAAACAGAATATCGTATAAATATGTATCTTAAGCCCGGGGAAGAAGTTGTTGTAGCTGAAGGCCGTGAAGGAGAAATGATAGTTGATAATATCATTACTTTCCATGACGGTGAGGCAGTTGAATATGAAACGACAGAATCTCTTGTAAGAAATCCCGAAAACAAAATTGTTGAATGCGGAGTATGGAATGTTAAGGGAGACCAGCAGAATGCGGCAGGTGCTGTGGGAACCATTAACGGATACGGATACAGCAAGGTAATATCTGCGACAGCGACAGCATATTGCGATAAAGGAAAAACAGCCAGCGGCATATCTTCCAAGGTTGGCGTAGTAGCGGTAGATCCCAGAGTTATTCCCCTCGGAACAAGACTTTACATCGAGTCAACCGACGGATCATGGAGCTATGGCGTATGCCTTGCCGGAGATACAGGCGGACTTATAAAGGGTAACCGCGTGGATCTTTTCTATGACGGATACGACGAGTGTATGCAGTTCGGAAGAAGAAGTTGCAACATCTATGTTCTCAGCGACTGATGTGAAAGCGGTGGTAAGCCACCGCTTTTATTTTTTATAAAAAAATGTTGAAGTCGGCAGTTGAATGTGGTATTATATAACTATCCAAGCATAATCGGAAAGGAAATGAATTTTTAATGAAAATACTTATAGTAGACGACGAAAAGCTCCTTGTTAAAGGCATGAAGTTTAATTTTGAGCAGGACGGATATGACGTTGAAACTGCTTATGACGGTGAAGAGGCTGTCAAGCTGGCGAGGGATAAGTCCATTGACCTTATTATACTTGACTTAATGCTTCCTAAAATCGACGGTCTTGAAGTATGTCGTATTATAAGGGATTTTTCCAGCGTGCCGATAATTATGCTCACTGCAAAAACCGATGATATGGACAGGATTATGGGACTTGAGTACGGGGCGGACGACTATCTTACAAAGCCTTTCAATATACTCGAGCTTAAGCTTCGCGTTAAGGCTATAATAAGAAGAAGCGGGCAGAGCCAGCCTAAAAAGAGCAGCTCCAGCGTGGTTCGTGGCGATCTTAAGATAGATTATAATTTAAGACGGGCTACGATAAACGGAAAAAACGTGGAGCTTACTTCCAAAGAGTTTGAAATTATGGACTTGTTTATAACAAATCCGGGAAAGGTTTATACGAGAGAAGCGCTTCTTGATATTATCTGGGGTTATGATTATCCGGCTGATATAAGAACGCTGGACGTTCATATAAGACGTCTCAGAGAAAAAATAGAGCCGGACCCGGCAAATCCTGTATATATAATTACAAAGTGGGGAGTAGGTTATTATTTTAAGGAAGACTAAAGACGAAAAAGCAGATAAGAAAAACACGCTTTGGGGAAGAATTGTAAAGATGACGGAGCGAATGAAGTTCCGTCTTATACTTACCTATCTTGCTATTATACTGCTTACGGTTGCCGTTATCAGAACCTATATGCTTACGGCGATGGAAACGGCTTTGTACAATGACAATAAAATAAACATAATGACTAAAATCAATATTATTGCAACAGATATTGCCGATGTGCCTCAGGCAAATATAGGTAATGCAATGGATGAGGATATACTTCTGCTTTCCATAGGGAACGACAACCGTATCATAGTTACAAATAATGATGCGGTTGTTATTTATGATAATACGGCAAATATGTATGCGAATTCCGTGGGAAAAGTGCGCTTAAGTCCTATGATTATTTCTGCGCTTTATGGCGAAAGTACCTACAATAAGGTTGAAAACGATGACGGAATTACAACGGCGGCATCTGTTCCTATTATGAAGGATGGCGGTATAAGCGGGGCTATATACATAGAAACATCGGCAGATGAAATCGGAGCGATGCTTTCATCCACGGCGCGCAGTATAAATTATCTTACGGTGCTTTTATGTGCAATTGCGATAATATTAAGCTTTGTTTTTGCAGGAATATTTACGTCGCCCATAGAAAAGCTTATTAAGAAAATTAAAGGACAAAGCGTAGCCAATAAAATGAAAATTGACGTTGTAGGCAAGGGCGAAATAGGCGATCTTGTTGAAAGCTTCAATATGCTTATTGCTGAGCTTGAAGACCAGGAAGAAAAGAGAACCGCCTTTGTATCAAATGCATCCCATGAGCTTAAAACACCCTTAAGCTCCATAAAACTTATATGTGATTCTATCCTGGCATCCGGGGGGAAAGCATCTCCTGAGATGGTTGAAGAGTTTCTTATGGACATGAATGAAGAGGTTGACAGACTTACTGCAATAGTCAACGACCTTCTGGATTTAACCCGTATGGATGCAGCAAGATATAATGGAAACAAAACCTTTGTTACCGGTAATCTAAAGGATATAGTAAGAGGGGTAGGGGCTTCTCTTACCAAGATAGCAATGCAAAAGGGAGTTACGCTTAATTGTTACAGTAATAATGATGTGTTTATGATAATGGAGAAAAACAAAATCTGGGAAGCTGTATACAATATTGTGGATAATGCGATAAAATATACCCCTTATGGCGGAAAAGTGGAATTATTCCTGGAAAAGGATATTCACAATGCAATAATTACGGTATCTGACTCAGGAATGGGTATTGCAAAGGATGAAATAAGCAAGATATTTGACCGATTTTACAGGGTTGATAAAGCGAGGTCCAGAGAGACCGGAGGCACCGGACTTGGGCTTTCCATTGCTCTTTCGGCGGTGGAAATGCACGGCGGTCATATTGATGTTGAAAGTGAGGAGGGTACGGGAAGCGTATTTCGTATATATCTTCCCCTGGCTTAAATATGAAAAGATTAGTTATAATGCTCTTGTGCCTTGCAATCGTATCCGGCTTTACGGGTTGTGCAGATTCCGGAGATAAATATAAAATTTATTTTGCATCTCAGGACGGAAAGAGTTTCGTTGAGGAAAAGGTGGTAATTGAAGACAGTATTTCCCTTGAAAACAGAGCCCGCCTTATTATGGAAAAGCTTCTCATTGGGCCTTCAAATCCTGAGCATAAGAGAGTGATTCCTGAAAATACGGCGCTTATCGGGCTCAGGATAGAAGAGAAAGTTGCAACGGTAAATTTATCTCAGGATTTTGAAAAAACTCCTGATAATGCAACAAGGCTTTTAGCCATATATTCTACTGTAAATACTCTGTGCGCTCTTGACGGAATAAGCCGTGTACATAT
>JAZSAR010000238.1:0-6679 GCA_045601965.1 Clostridia bacterium | reverse complement strand
ACATCAAAAATCAGCCACTTTTTTTATTTAACTTTAAGTACTACTTTACCGACATTTTTGCCCTTGAAAATCCAAAAAGCAGAAGGAACATTTCCTTCTGCTTTTGATTCGCACTCCGTTGCTATCCTTGCCGTAAGCTTTACTAATACGACATAACCTTGATAGCGTCGGCAAAATAGCAATTTTTCGTAAAATATTTCCTTTTATGGATATCCTCGGCAACACAAACAAATACCCCTCTTGACCAGTAAATGTTGGCCAAGAGGGGTATTTCTGTAATTTTGCGCCGGACGCGCTAATGAATGGTGGAGGCGACGGGAGTCGAACCCGTGTCCGAAAATCTATCCGCACAGGCATCTCCGGGTGCAGCTTATGGTTAAGATTCCCCCACGCTTAAGTCCACAAGCAAACTTAAGCGGTCGGTAGCTTCATTAGTCATGCCGTGCTCAAAGCTTTGCACGGTCACGTTCACCGCTAATCGACGCCCGAGCCGGAGTCGCGGTTATCCCCGGGCGGACGGCTGCACGTTAGGCAGCGATTGCTAAATTTCTGTTAGCGTTTATATTTAGAATTGAGTTTTTTAAGTGGTACTCGCCACTACCCGCTTCCCATGGTTCAAAATCCCCGTCGAAACCGGAACGCCCCCAAGTGAATAAATTGCAACAAAGCAATTTATGAACGAAAAATGCAAAAACGGCGCTGGCGCAAAAAAGCGAACAGCTTTTTTAGGCTTTTGCATTACAAAATAGAAAATACGAACAGTATTTTCTGAAACAAATTGCAACAAAGCAATTTGTGAATGGAAAATGCAAAAACGGCGCTGGCGCAAAAAAGCGAACAGCTTTTTTAGGCTTTTGCATTACAAATTAGAAAATACGAACAGTATTTTCTAAAATAAATTGCAACAAAGCAATTTGTGAATGGAAAATGCAAAAACGGCGCTGGCGCAAAAAAGCGAATAGCTTTTTTAGGCTTTTGCATTACATATAAGAAAATACGAACCGTATTTTCTGAAACAAATTGCAACAAAGCAATTTATGAACGAAAAACTTAATAATCTTTTCCGCGCATCTGACGCTCAATATCGCGGTTTGCCTGCTTTTTAGCCATATCATCACGCTTATCATAGAGCTTTTTACCCTTGCAAAGCGCAATTTCTATTTTAACCCTTCCGTGTTTAAGGTAGGCAGAAAGTGGAATTATGGCGCATCCCTCCTGCTGCACCTTGCCGAAAAGCTTCATAATTTCAGCCTTGTGAAGCAATAGCTTTTTGGGGCGCAAGGGGTCTTTATTAAATATATTACCCTTTTCGTAGGGACTTATATGCATCCCGTAGACGAAAAGCTCACCATTATCGACATGAGCGTAGCAATCCTTTAAGTTTACCTTGCCCATACGCATGGACTTTACTTCCGTTCCGAACAGCTCAATTCCCGCTTCATACTTTTCAAGAATAAAGTAGTTTCTCGCTGCGGTTTTATTGGATGCAAGTGTCTTTATGCCTTCTCCCACGAAAACGCCTCCTTTCCTTCACATGGGTTAAAAACGGAGTATTGGAAATCCCAACACTCCGTTTATTTGCTTATTCAGCAGCTTCTTCTGTTACTTCAGCAGGAGCTTCTTCTGTTTCAGGAGCTTCCTCTGTAACAGCAGGAGTTTCTTCTGTAACAGCAGCCTCTTCTTCAGTAACTATCTCAACGGGAGTTTCAGCAGCTGCATCGTTGCTTACCTTCTTGGAAAGAAGAGAAAGAGAAGCAGATGTAATAACAAAGAGGATTGCCAATACTACAGTAACTTTTGCAAGAATACCGTCCATTGTCTTACCCTTGTTCTTACCGAAAAATGTTTCTGCTCCTCCGGCGATGCTACCGGAAAGGCCCTGAGACTTACCTGACTGGAAAAGTACTGTTACCATAAGACCGAATGCAATAATAAGATGCAATACAGTAAGTACTACCTTTAATGCTGTCATGTTGTTCATTCCTTTCTGAAAGATGTAAAATTTACCTCTTTTGTAAACTTCTCAAAACAGTTTACCACACATTTCAGAAAAAAACAACTGTTTTTTTAAATTTTTATTCTATAAAGTGAAGAATTTTTCCCCAATTCGGCTTCTATTTTTGTTAATCTGTTATATTTTGCGCATCTTTCACCTCTGGAAGGAGCTCCCGTCTTAATCTGACCGCTTCCCAAAGCCACGGCAATATCTGATATAATCGAGTCTTCCGTCTCCCCGCTCCTATGGGAAATTATGGTTTTATATCCCGCCTTATGCGCAGCATCAACGGCATCGATTGCCTCGGTAAGAGTTCCTATCTGATTGATTTTCACAAGCACCGCGTTTGCCGCCTTAAGCTCTATCCCTTTATTTATTCTCTTTTTGTTAGTGACAAATAAATCATCCCCAACCAACTGACACCTGTCCCCTATTATTCCCGTAAGGCTCTGCCAGCCCCGCCAGTCCTCCTCTGCCAAAGGGTCCTCCATTGAAAATACGGGATAGCTTTCAGACAAATTTTTAAAATAGGTCACCATTTCATCGGTTGTATAGCGTTTTCCCGACTTAGGCAGGATGTAGCTCTCGCCGTCATACCATTCGCTGGATGCGGCATCTATGGCAATCATAATGTCCTCTCCCGGAGTAAAGCCCGCTTTTTCCGTTGCTTCCAAAATAAGCTCCAGCGCCTCTTCATCCTGCGACAGCTCAGGAGCGAAGCCTCCTTCATCTCCGACGGAAGTTCTTCCCCCTCTGCTTTTTATTATGCTTTTAAGAGAATGAAAAACCTCTGCCCCCATTCTGACAGCATCTGCCATAGAGTGCGCAGATATGGGCATAATCATGAATTCCTGAATGTCCACGTTGTTGTCGGCGTGAGCCCCGCCGTTTAATATATTCATCATTGGTATGGGCATGATGTGGGCATTAGCACCGCCCAAATAGCGGTAAAGCGGAATGCCGAGAGCATTTGATGCCGCCCTTGCACTTGCCGCGGAAACAGAAAGAATTGCATTTGCGCCAAGGCGCCTTTTTTCTTCGGTGCCGTCAGCTTCAATCATTATTTTATCAAGTTCCCTCTGATTGAAAACGGATTTGCCGGAAAGTTCTTCGTTTATTATTTTATTTACATTTGCTATCGCCTTTAATACTCCTTTTCCAAGAAAGCGTTCCCCGCCATCACGAAGCTCGCACGCTTCTGCCGCACCGGTGGATGCACCCGACGGAACGGATGCAACGCCCTTTACACCGTTTTCCAGTATAACTTCTGCTTCCACCGTGGGAAAACCGCGGGAATCTAAAACTTCCCTTGCCTTAACTTCCTTAATATACATAAAAAAACCGCCTTTCTATTACTTATACCATAATTATCGGCAATTTTTGAAAATTTATACAAAAATTTCAGGATTTTATTGTTGGTTTTCACCTTTTAAGATAATTTTAAGCAATATTTTAACTTAAAAAGCAAAATAATGCTTGACTTTTCGCAACCCAATGAGTTATAATATAACCCGCAAGGTTAATCGTGGCCACTTTTAGCTTGTGAATCAAAAAACAAGGAGGAATTTAATGGGTAAAACACATCTTATTAAAAACGGCGAAAATTTAGATATAATTTCAAAAAGGTACGGTGTGACGGTGCAAGCCATTGCAGAGTTAAACGACATAGATAACCCCAATCTCATTTATGCCGGAAATACGCTTATAATTCCGGAGACAAAAGGCAACGATGAAAAAGCTTCTCCACCGGCTTCCGACCTTTACAACACTGATTATGCATCAAAGTTCAAGACGGAAATTGCTTCTCCGCCCCCTTCTGTATCTGATAAGACCACGCAGAATAATTCCGGAAGCAATAATACTTCCGGGAAGACAACAAGTAGTTCGGGCGATATATACATTGTAAAGGACGGAGAATACTTAGATAAAATAGCTGCCACATATGGCACGACTTCAGCGGAAATAGCAAAACTAAATAACCTTTCCAATCCGAATTTGATTTATTCCGGACAGGAACTTAAGATTCCCGGTGTAAAAGGCTATGAAGAGTCGCCACCTGATGGCATTACACTGCATCCTTTTTTTGATGAACCGGTATATGCTTCGCTTCCGAAACCTAAGGGAGAATCTTTGGCTAACAAGCCCTATGTAAACGAACAAACAGGCGAGACTTTCAATATGTCAGTCAAGAATGAACACGAGCCATCTCCTTTTGATGCCAAATATCAAGGTTTTAGCCATGATGAACTCGTAAAAGCTTCCAACGATTTGTGGGCGGAATATATCGTTACGGGTGATGATAACCTTAGAGCTGAGTATAATTATGTTAATAAGCGAAGCTCCGAAACTTCTTCAAGCGATGTACTTGACTGGAAAGCCGACAGAGCAGGAGAAAAAGCGGACTCCGAAAATAATGAAAAACGCGGACAACTTGAGGGAACAGTATTTTTTCAGTATCTTGACATATATCCCGAGGCTTTTAGCGTTTCCAGGCAGACAGATAATGGCTTTTTCATTTACGATATTGATGAAAATTATTTGAAAAGTGTCGGTCTTTCTGAAGCAGCAATATTTAAGATCAAAAACGCAAAAGAGGAATGGGATAAAATTGCGGATAGCAAAAATCCGTGGATGGGAGAAGAAATATATTATTCAACATTGGCTACACCGGCTTTAAAAAAAGAAATAACTGCCAAATTTGAAACTACGGCAAGACAAGGCGCAGGCTTTGATGTCCACAGCAAATATGATGAAGGCATTTCTGACGGAGTGTATAAAATAGTCAATAGCGATGCGCCGGTTAATTCTTGGGGCGAAGGCTCGATAATGCCGATAATGGAAGAGCGGTATTTCTTAGAACCACATGAACGGGGAGTTTATAATTATTGGTACAAAATCAATCCTGAAAAGGCAGAAGAATATCTAAAAGAAATGAGGCCTATATTGTATGAGCGATTAACAAAGTACAATCAGGAAAATTTTTCAAAACTGCAAAAAGAAAATCCCGTGTTTGCAAACATGCAAGCTACAATGATAAATCTAGGCGCTGCCATCCCCGGTGCCCTTTATACCATAGGTGCTTCCGCGTTAGATAATTACGATGCTAATCACCCTATGCTTCAGCCTCATATTGCTACCGAAACTGTCCGTGGTGAAACAAGTGATGCTATAGACAATCATTTCTGGAATTTCGTATATAATACCGGTATGAGTATGGTTGATTCTGCATTGGTAATGCCTTTGGGTAGCGCCGGAGCTGCATTGCTTGGCGCAAATGCTGCAACTGCAGCCGGACGTCAGACCGCCCTTGAAGGCGGCGACGGCTGGCAGATTTTTGTAAACGGACTTGCAGCCGGAACATTTGAGTATGCATTTGAAAAAATAGGCTTTGACAATTTGTTTGGACCCAAAGCAGTAAGCACTCTTGCAGACGGAATCAAAAACATATTAAAGCAGGTCGGTGTAGAAGCCGGAGAAGAATTTTGTACATCTGTAGCAAATATGGTAGTTAATAACGTAACTATGGGCGATAAAGGGCAGTTTAATACAAGTGTACAAAAATATATGGATGCCGGATATACTTATGAAGAAGCTTTCGGTAAAACAATTGTTGATACAGCAGGAGATGTTGCACTGGACACCCTTGCCGGTGCTTTTTCCGGCGGTATATTCGGAAGTGTTGATGCCGGAATAAGATATTCCGGAAATGTAAATGCTTCAGGTACGGATGTCAAAACAGCGGGTGGCGGAAAGCATATAGGCTATGCAGATGTTGCAGAATATGTAAGACGTAACGGAGCAACAAGCGAAAGCGAAATATACAGATATGTAATAGAAAACTCCTATGATAAAAATTTGCCGGGAAAGCTTTCTGAAATGAGCGAAGCGGAAAGGGCATTTATGAGGGCAGGAGCTAAGGGACTTAGTTCCACCGATGCATCAAGATTGGCGGAGGGGATGGAAATTGACCAGACAAGCGCCTGGAATGCATGGAAAATGGGTGCTAAGGAATACCAAAACGGCAACGGCGAAAGCTTAGAGCTCTTAATCGATGCCACCAACTACCTTGACAGAAATCCGGATAGTGCTATAATGGAAGAAGAAAAAAGTGATATATATGAAAATCTAAATGCAGAAACTTATAGTGATTATAAAAAGAGAGTTCCTGATGCAAGTGAAACGGATTATAAACTTTATATCAAAATAAAAAATATAGGCGAATTTGGTATTATTAGAGTTCCGCCATTGCAGATTGATATTAGCGGTCTTGAAGTGTTGAATGACCATGCATTTAATCATGGGTGCACAATTGATGATGCGAAGAAATATATTGCATCGGCAAAATGCAGCATTACGAGAAACAAATGGGATGGAAAACACATCAATTATTATTCTTTGGATGGTGCAACATATTTGAATGAAGATGGCAAAGTTAATACTATTTTTTCCAAAGAAGATTTTGATACAAAAACTGATAAAATAGTGGAGGTGTTTAGATGAAAACAGTATATTGTCCGGTAAAGGATGACGACATCAATGGTGCTGATTGCTACATTGTATGTGATGTAGCAGATGGTTATGTTAAATCCATACTTTTGCCTGAAGGTATCAAATGGAACGAAGAACAACGCAAAAGGTGTAAAAGCTGTAAATACCACAACGATATTGACGAATAATTGAAAT
>JAZSAR010000237.1:0-7365 GCA_045601965.1 Clostridia bacterium | reverse complement strand
AAGGAGTGATAGTAAGTTTTATCATTTCCGTCAAAGGCAAGCTCAGGACCCATTCCTCTATAATTGTCGGTTGCAGAAATTTTCCATGTTGCGTCCTTTTCTATTATGCTTCCGCCGACTTCCTCCAGGGAAACATTGCTTTTATCCGCTTTCTTTGCTTCTTCTGCCTCCGCTCCGGTGGGAACATAAGCTGCCCCGCTTCCGTTTTTACTTCCGCTTGTTCCCTCTAAAAATGTGATTTCGGGTGCTGTAAAGTGACCTGCATAAGCCTCTACTGAAACAATTTTAATTGCTTTCATTTCCGTATTGCCCCAGGATGCTGTTTTCAATGATGTATCAGAATAGTCTTCGCCGTAATCAAAATTACCCTTATAAATTTCCTTGAAATTAACTCCGTCTGCGGAGGCATATATGGCATATCCGGTCATTACGCCTGATTTGTTATCGCTTCTTGCCTGATAGGTAAAGCCCGATACATTTATTATCTTTCCGAAATCAACGGTTATGGCGTGGTTGTTTCTTTCGTAGTTCATGGTGCCGTCGGGATTTACCTCGTAATAGGAGTGATACATTGCTTCAGGATTTCCGTCAAATGCGAGCTTTGGTACAGCACCTCCATAGTTATCCGTTGCACTGATCTGCCAAGAAGCATCTCTTTTAATTTCATTACCTTCTGCAAATGTTGCAATCATAAGAGACAAAAGCATCATAATTGCAAGTATTAAAGATATTATTTTTTTCATAGCCATTGCCTCCTTTAATTAAGATAAGCCGCCGCGGCTTTTACTCCCGATGAGCTTACAGCGTCATAGCCTATTGCATAAACTCCGTTACCCTCGATATAAAGATTCCAGCCGTAGCAATCGGTGATTAACGAAAGCGGAATGTAAACCTGACCGTTTTCCGCGATTACCGGGTGCGTGAGCTTACTGTATCTTCCGTTTATTCTTGTTTCCGCACTACCAACAGCCGTTGCTGTCCATATGTAGTTTGTAGTCTCTTTTTCATCAAACGACAGCTCATAGTTATGGGTAAAGAGCATATTGTAGTTTGCATCGTATTCGCATCTTGCCCTTCCAAAGCCCATTACCTTGTCAAAGGTTTCTGCCGGAATGTAGAGTGTGCCGTCCTTTTCAAATGCTGCTACACCGGGATTTTTCGGTGAAAGGTCACACATACCGCCGTTTACAAACATCTTTGCGCTGCCTGCCTTGAATACGCCTGTATTTTTAAGAGAAGCTCTTTCCGCATCACTTAAGGAAACGGATTTTGTCTCTTTATAGCGATAGTTAAAGCGGCCCATAGGTGCAACACATCCGTAACTGTAGAAGTCAAGAATGTCTTTTGTTACCACGTTATCTGTCCACTTAAATTCAAAATCGAGTGTGCCGGAAAGATTTATAAGAGCACGATTTACCTTTACTGCGATGGTGCTTCCCGTTATCTTGTATTCCGCATTTCCGGCTTCGTTTCTTGTACCGTCAGATGCAAGTGCATAAACCTTTGTGCCCGCTATTACATAGTCATAGCCTTCCCAGCCTGTTTTGTGAAGTCTGTCAGAATCTATGTAAAGGTTCATAAAGGAGCTATCTCCCTCACCCTTTAATGTTTCTTCGCACTCTGCCATAAAATAAATATCTTCTTTATCTCTTGCCACTTTCGCTTTTATGGGGTTGTTTCTCATAGTGTCATTGGTGTAATGATTGTTGCTGAAGCCCTGATTATCACGGGTATATGTTCCCTTGTCATTGTAGTATTCGGGAGTAACGCCACTCCATGCTGAAATGTCGGCTAAGTCAATGGTAATTTCGCCCGATACCTCTCCAAGAGGTTCTGCCCCCTTGAAGCGTCTTACCGCGTCTACTAAATAACAGTAATAGAGATCCTTGAGTTCGCCTTTAGTCGGTTCCATATCACGGCTTCCGTTATCGTCAAACTGGTCGGGGAAAGCATTGGGGGTTCCGCCCCAGGACTGGTATCTTCCCGCTCTCCACTCATTCCAGCCGGTGATGAACATAAATTCAGGATCAACCTCAAGAGCACGGGATAACTGCTCTCGGAAGAAGTAACCCTTCTTCTTACCTTCCGGACTCTTATCGTCGCCAAGACCTGTAGTATAACCTCTGCCGGTTACATACTGATCGTTCATCGCAACCTTTGAATTTGAAATATAGGAAAAGTTTGCGCTGACGCCGACTGTTACCTGCTCATATGTTCCGTCTCCGTTATCTCCGAACTTGTTCTGAGGATACATTTCAAGCCAGCCCCAGTGGTTTTCCTTGGTTGAGCCTGTGTCATAGGAAGGCTGTCCCGGTCTGAAGGTGAAGAAATCAAGCATTTCTTCCATGAGTTCTGCATCAAGCTCGTCGCCTTCGATGGGCTTTAAATGTTCGGGATGTGCCATAACTACGGGCTTACCTTCCCACATGAACCAGAGGTCCGAATATTTTCCGTCCTTGTATGCACCTGAGTAAAGGCGCTTTAAGTTGAGCTTTCCTTCCGCAACCGATTCTGAAAAGTTACACATAAATGCAACCTTTGGCACATCGTTTCCTGCCTCCAAGGAATCGTAAAGTGCGGAAAAGAGCACTTCATACTGGCTTCTCCAGGTTGAGTGTCCGTTTGTGGCATCAAAGAAAAGGGCGTCAACACCTGCATTTTTAAGCATTGTTGCGTGCTTTCTCATTACCCAGTAATCTGTTCCCGAATAATAGCCGAAAAGCGGTTCATCCCAGTAAAACTCAACGCTGTTTGTAGGCCACAGTCTGTGGTTATAATCATACTTTGCTTCGGGATGAATTTTCATAAATTCCGTGTTGTTAAAGGCTTTTTTATGCTCCGAAGGTTTTCTCGCGTGCCATGTCCAGTAGAAGATACCGACCTTTTTACTTTCATCAAGAGGGCCAACCTCTTCAAAATCCGCTGCTCTCACACCGTAGTCGTCGGTAAGTGCCCAGGTGGAAGAATGCGTGTCCTGATATTTGCTTCTGTCTGCAGGAACATATGCTCCGTTATATACATCGCTTGAAAAGGTTACATCCTTTATAAACGTTCCGTTGGCACTTAAAAAACTCATTATGTATACATTGTGCACACCGTCGGTTTTTTCGATGCTGCCCTTAAATACCTTATCAACGCCCGATGCGCTTGTATCAATGTTTATCGTTCCGATTGCTTTTCCCTTTGGCGTATCAAGCCTAACGAAAAGATAGTCACCGTCATAGCTCGAATCGGAATCGGCGTGATGGCTTGTAACAGAGACAGAATTTATCCCCGTAAGGTCAACATCCTTTATCTCAAAATAGCCGTACTCCTTGGTGAATTTAACGTAATTTTCAACCGTTGGAGCATTTTCTCTCACAGCAGAATCCGTCGCTTTGTAGCTTACTTCTTTTGCCATAACCGTAAACGGAAGAAGCGACAAAATCATAAGAGAAATAAGTGCAAGTTTCAATACTTTTTTCATTGTTTTTCCGTCCTTTCTTTTTAATAATTCTATTTTAAATGTGAATAAATTATAATGCAATACGTTTTTGTATCAAATTTATAGTGCATTTGTAAACTTTTATATTGACTTTTATAAAATTGCCAAATATAATAATTTAAGGAGGCGATTTTATGAGGCAGAAAAACTTAAGATTATCCTGGGAAAGAAACTATTTCACCAATGAGCCCAGCTATCATATTCAGAGGCAGAATTATATTTCGAGGGACAACAAGGTAAAAAACATCTGCGTTTTCCACTGGCTTCAGTATGACTCCGCCAAGCACAACCACGACTATATCGAGCTTGCCTATGTAATAAGCGGAAAAATGGTTCACTATATCGGTGACGAACGTGTTATTTTAGGTAAAGGAGATTTTATATTTGTAAACTATGACGATGTTCATCAGTACAAGCTGCATTCGGGAAAAACCGCCTACATAATAAACTGTGCCTTTCTCCCCCGTTTCTTAAATCCTATGCTTGATTCCTGCCGTGATTTAGGCGAATGCTTAGCCTCTCACCCCTTTTATTTTCTGAAAGGTATGCTTAATGCAGACCCGGGGCGCTTTGTTTTTAAGGACGACAAGCAGAAAAGGATAAGAACCCTCCTTGAAGATATGATCAAGGAATATGATACTTCAGACATCGGAAGCGAGGAAATTTTAAGAAGCCACTTAAACGAAATAATAATCCACGCCATGCGGCAGATTACAGACAGGGACGTAAAATCCCGTGACGATTTGATACTGAGAGTTTTGCAGTACGGAAAGGAAAACATAAAGGTGCCGGACCTTTCCATAAACAAGTTTGCAGAAAAGGAAGGCATGAGCCGTCAGTATCTTTCCAGGCGGTTCAAGGTTGTTACAGGCAAGACCTTTACTGACTATTTAAGAGGCCTCAGAATTAACCTTTGCTGCGGAGTGCTTTCCGCCACAGACCGTCCCATTACAGAAATTGCCGAAGAAGCAGGCTATCGTGATATGAACACATTTTACAAGCACTTTAAAATCGAGACGGGTATGTCCCCAAGTGAATATAAAAAATCCCTGAACCAATAGCTTCAGGGATTTTCATTTTATTTTTCAAGGCCGCAGGGCATTGTAACAAAATCATCGCTCCACGCATCACTATATGTAACAAATCCGTCGGGCCCGCCGCCTTTTCTGAAAGGAGTTCTGTGCAGGGGACCAAAGGTGTTTCTTCTTGTAAGCGAAAGCTCAATTTCGATTTTATCGCAAGGCTCAACCGTTACCTTATAGGGCTTCCAGGCAAGGACTTTTCCGTTTACACGTATTGCCGCGGCGTTTCCCATAGAACTTAAAGTAAGGTTTGATTTTTCTTCCACCTTCTGATTGAAGATATAGGTGATTTTTCCGCCGTAAAGCGTAAAGCCCTGCTTTGTTATATCGCCGTAGGTGATTTTTTCAGGGGCTTCCTTTATAACTCCGTCAAATACGCCGAAATCTCCAAGGATATATATAGCTTCAAGGTTTACCTTTTCTGTGTAGATGCCTTTTACCTTAACGGTATTTACGCCCTTTTCGATTTTGATTTTTGCCTTTCTGAAGCAGGGATCAACCCACCAGTCGTCCGTAAATATAACATCCTTTCCGTTTACGACTGCCCCATCCCATTCAGAAGCAAGGTAGCCTTCTGTTTCAATCTCGGAAGCAAAGGAATATGTAAGCTCAAAGGGGAAATATTCCACCGTCGGATTTTTAGCTGTGTACCAGGGCTGATACATCGCACCGCCACGGTACGGAATACCCGCCTTAGTGCGGAGATGTCTGTCAATTTTCAGTATATCGTCCTCAAATTCTTCACCTTCCGCAAGGCATTTTGCCTTTTCCACCACAAGCACATTAGGCTCATCTAGCCTATATGTAAACTCATCGGAAAGTGTGATTTCAGGAAGGCTTTCCTCTTTTGTTGCTTCCGCACCGAATGCTTTACCTGCGGTGAAAAGCCTCATTTCTCCCGCTTCAAGAGTGATTTCACCATCAAAGCTTACATTTTTTACCTCTCCGCTCTCAGGGCACCACTCGGTAAGTGTCCCCTCAGGGAAACTGCATTTAAAGGTTTTTCCGGAATTTGTATCCATATTAAGAAGTGCAACAAGATATGTTCCGTCATCACACTTCTTTACTGCAGAAAATACGGAAGGCTCTTCAGCTATTAACTTGCGGCCTTCAAGTATATCTTCCATCGTAGCGTTTCCAAGGGTAACCTCTGTCTTTTCGGCGTCAATATATGAAGGAAGCTCCTCTGCAAAAACCTTTCCTCCCGCCTTCTCAAATTCTTTAAGAAGCGAAAGTGTGGTGCTTCTCATTGTAAGCATACCCGAAACTATTACCTTTTTATATTCCGCATTACCAAACTTTATTACGCCGTTTTCAACTCTTGCCATTCTTGCAAGCATTTCCTCGTCGCCGTAGTCAAATTCCACATTGTTTGAAAGAAGGAATCGGTACATATCCGCATACTTTCTTTCAAGCTCAAGACAGGCAGAATCCGTTGCTTCAAGCCATTTGCCCCAGCCTGCATAAATCTGACACCACATACTCTCGAGAGGGCTTATAACAAGCACATCCGCAGTGGATTCTCCCTCGCCTAAGAAGGATGCTATTCTTGCAAAATAGTCTTCTAAATGCTTATATTCCTTATACCAGGAGGACTGATAGAATATGCTTGCGGGATAGTCTCTCTTGCACTCGCCCATCATTGTGTACCAGGAAAGGTGGGGGCATCTTAAGTCAATTCCCATAAGTGCCTGCCAGTCTCCCATATTCTTATAGTCTTCAATCCGCATTTCCCAGCCTGTTGCGCCGTAAAGCTCAGATAAAAGGTGCTTCTTTCCGCACTGATGTGCAACGGAGGAAAGCTGTTTTACAATGTTATAGTGGTTATTCTGCCCCAAAATATCAACACCCGGATACTGCATATGCTCATAGCAACGCATAAGCGAGCCTGCCATAATTGCACCTGCAGACAAGGTATCCTCGTGAAGAAGATGTCCTGTAAGTATCAGGTTGTTATCAAGACACCACTTGCCAATAGGCTTTACAAAATTTTCAATAAAGAGTGACGCCGCAGTTTCAGAGTAATGCCACTTAACCTTTGATACATCCTCCCCGTCCTTTTTAAGGAAAAGCTCAGGAAGATGCTCCTTTAAGTCATAGCCCCATTTTTCTTTGAATATTTCAAAGAAATTATCTGTATAAGGAGCGCAGAATGTATAATCCAAGCCGTCTCTTACCACAGAAATCATAAGCTCGCCTCTGTGAGGCTCGTCCGTAAATATACCCTTTATACTGCTTTCGATTTTTTCACCGCAGTATTTTTTATACTTTTCGTGGGTGGATTTTATATACGCCTCTGTCGCTTCCTTTTTCATTGTGTCAAGGTATGTATTTCCGTTGTATTCGGGGCTAGTCGGTCTTTCGATAATTTCAAAGGAAATTATGTCTTTTCCGTTAGCCTTTTCCTTGTCATAAGGCTCAACATCATATACATTTATACCGTCAAGACGGCATAAAAAAGCGATAAAGGCATTATCCGTAAGCCCTTTATTCATTCTTATAAATTTCTGGCGGTATTCTTTTTTTTCGGTAACAATTCCGCCTGCGGTGCCGGAAGGCCAGCGGTCCTCATCGTAAAGCCAGTTTTCCATACCGACTTTATCACCGTATTCTGAGCAGGCGTTTATTATGTCAAACCACTCATCGCCGAGATACTCGGTAATAAGACCGACTCTGGAATGCATAAAATAGCCGCCAAAGCCCATTTCACGAAGGATATCCACCTGTCTTATAATCTCTTCCTTTGAAAGTTTTCCGTTCCAGGACCAGAAGGGTTTTGCGCGGTATTCACTGCCGGGG
>JAZSAR010000236.1:0-2472 GCA_045601965.1 Clostridia bacterium | reverse complement strand
GCACCGCCGCCCTGATTCTTCTGATACCACCAGGTTTTGCTTCTTGCCTCGTCCGTCATTTCCTCGGCGGTATCGGAAACACCTCTGTGCTTTGCACCTGCACCGAGGGGGCCTGTGTGGCCGTGTATGTAGTAAAGCTTTTTAAGGTCTCCCACCAGCCCGAGCCTGTATGCATTTATCATTTCATACATATAGGGGCGCCAGATTACGGGCCAGTTTACAATTGCCTCGATGCCGTACTTATTAACGGATTCTTCGATTTTTAATGCCTCTTCATAGCTTACGGCAATGGGCTTTTCGATGCTTACGTTAATTCCTCTTTTCGCACACTCTTCCACCACGGCAGGCTTGTTTTTGTTCTCCGTTAAGATAAACGCCCAGTCGGGCTTTTCAGTATCAAGCATTTTAATATAGTCATCGTAAATGTTGTCACAATAGTTATTTTTTATATTTTCCTTGTTCCAGTCCCTTGTGTATCTCGCATTTACGATTTCGGGGGTGTCCGGCACAAGGTCGGCGGCAGCAGCTAAAGTAATCCCCTCCGCCTCGGTTATGTATAAGGCAATTTCGTTAACGTGCATATGTGCACAACCAATAATTACAGCTTTAATCATAATAAAACCTCCTTTTATTATATTATAGTGCGGAAAAAGCCCCGTTTCAATGGGAAATATTAAGGAAAAATGTTGCAATATTTTGATATTTAATATATAATGGGGCTATGAACAATATTTTCACCGCTTTTAAAGAGCATAAAGATTTTTCAAAAAGCATACCTTTTTCGGTGATTTATACGACCTTTGACCGTGATGAGCTTGTTGCACCCCACTATGCGGAAACTGTTGAGATTTTGCTTTTTTCCGGGGCGACGGGCGAGGTGATTATAGGAGGACACCGCTATAAGCTGTCGGGCAATCAGGTTTTTTACATTCCGCCGGAAACCGTTCATTCAATGAGCTATAAAAAAAGCAGCGGTAATCTCTTAAACGTAAAGCTTTCGCCCGAGGGCTTTTCGCCCTTTTTAAGCTTTGAGGCTCTTTTGGCATCCGAGGGTAAAAGCCTTATGTCAATTGACGTAAATCCCGACTGCTTTGATGAAATTTTGCCCATTGTGAACGCTTTGGCAAAAGCCGGGGATATATTCTCGGCAACAAGCATTGCCGTATCCCTTTTTTCTCTTCTTCGCACCTTCAGCCGTGAGGAAGTCCTTCCTTCGGGCAACGCCTTTGACGAAAGTGAGCTTCGGGAAATCATAAACTATACCAAGCTTCACTTCCGTGAGAAAATATCTATTTCCGATATAGCGGAAAAAATGGGCTACAGTAAGTTTTATTTTTGCACAAAGTTTCGGGAAAGTGCGGGAATTACCTACCTTTCCTATCTTAACGGGGTAAGGATTTCCGAGGCATGCAAGATGCTTAAAAACGGCTCTTCCGTGTCGGAAGCGGCAGAGGGCTCAGGTTTTTCCGACGTTCCCTATTTCGTTCAGCTTTTTAAAAAAATAAAAGGCACAACGCCAAAGCGCTATGCCGATGATATTTAGGCAGATAGAATTATAAATTTTCATAGAGGTGTAAATATGAAAAAATTAATTATACTCCGAGGGAATTCAGGCAGCGGAAAATCCACGATTGCGAGAGAATTACAAGACAGATTCGGATTTAATACTATGCTTATTTCGCAGGATGTAATAAGAAGAGATATGCTTAAAGTTAAAGATGGCGAAAACACCCTCGCACTGCCGCTTATGAAAGAACTCTTGATATACGGTCACAAGTATTGCGATATCGTTATATTAGAAGGAATCATGAATGCACATTGGTATAAGCCATTATTTGAACTCTCCAATAAACTATATAATTCGGAAATATACGCTTTCTATTTTGATTTACCTTTCGAGGAAACTTTGAAGAGACATCAGACAAAATCCAATTGCCATGAATTTGGTGAGGAAGATATGCGCAGATGGTGGCGCGAAAAAGATTTTTCCGATGTGTTGAACGAAACACCTATTACAGCAGAAAAAAATATTGATGATATTGTCAGAGACATATGCAACATGTTATCCGATACATAAAAATAAAAGGCACAACGCCAAAGCGTTATGCCGATAGCTAAAGCATTTTTAACGCTTTAGCTTTTTTATTAAAAGCCTTATTACACCTGTAATTAAGGCGCCCGCCGTAAGCTCTGTCATCATCAAACCCCAGAGCATTACGGTTCCGTCAACTCCGTGATTTGTAAGATGCTTTGTCCATATCCACGCTATAACCGAGAGAGCAGCAAAAGCTCCCGTTAAAATATATCCTTTTTTCCACTTAATAAATATCAGCCTTATCATTATTCCGATAAAATAAGGTAAAACAAAAACCGTGAATACTGTACTGTTCAAAAGTAGCCCCCCTTTGC
This sequence comes from Clostridia bacterium, assembly GCA_045601965.1. GTDB lineage: Bacteria > Bacillota > Clostridia > CAKSNL01 > HGM11501 > HGM11501. The sequence continues at coordinate 63 of JAZSAR010000236.1, read as the reverse complement.
GGAATGCATAAATGCATTCCCTACAAAATATTACACACTCTTGGGTAATGCTGTTGCAATATC
>JAZSAR010000235.1:0-9839 GCA_045601965.1 Clostridia bacterium | reverse complement strand
TTCGGGTAAGGGCGACTCAATGGCGATAATCACAGGCCCCAATATGGCAGGTAAATCCACATATATGCGCCAGGTTGCCTTAATCGCACTTATGGCACAGATCGGCTCATTCGTTCCCGCAACATTCTGCCACGTCGGTGTGGTTGACAAGATATTCACCCGTGTCGGTGCATCCGACGATTTATCCTCGGAAAGAAGTACCTATATGGTTGAAATGAGCGAGGTTGCTGAAATCGTAAACAATGCAACGAAAAAGAGCCTTATTATCTTAGACGAAATAGGCAGAGGCACAAGCACATTTGACGGGCTTTCAATGGCGTGGTCAATCGTTGAATACTGTGCGGAAAAAATAAAGGCAAGAACACTTTTTGCCACCCATTATCACGAGCTTACGGAGCTTGAAAGCACACTTCCCGGTGTAAAGAACTACTGCATTGCAGTTAAAAAGAGGGGAGACGACATCATTTTCCTCCGCAAGATAATAAGAGGCGGAGCAGACGAAAGCTACGGTATTGAGGTTGCCCGTCTTGCAGGCATAAAGGAAAGTATAATAAAACGTGCAAAGGAAATTCTTGCCAAGGTGGAAAACGAAAACCCCAGAGAAAGAAAAACGGCTATAAGGGCGGAAGCGGACACTCAGCTTGATATGTCAGGAATGGTTAAGGACACCATCGTTGACCGCCTTCGTATGATTGACATAACAACAATTTCGCCCCTGGAGGCACTTAACATATTAAACGAACTTAAAAACAAGGCTGACGAAGCATAATTTTTCGGAAAGGATGGATTTTTCATGGGAAAAATTCATGTACTTGATAAATCGGTATCCAATAAAATTGCGGCAGGCGAGGTTGTTTCACGCCCTGCATCGGCTGTGAAGGAATTAATCGAAAATTCCCTTGATGCCGGAGCAAAATCCATTACCGTTGAAATCAAAAACGGCGGTATCGGATATATAAGGGTTACGGATGACGGATCGGGAATCGAAGAGGATGATATTTTAACCGCCTTTTTGCCCCACGCCACAAGCAAAATCCATACGGCGGAGGATCTTTATGCAATCGGCACCTACGGCTTTCGCGGTGAGGCACTTGCCTCAATTGCTTCGGTTTCGAAGCTTGAGCTTATAACAAAAACCGCCGATGCCGAAATGGGCGTTAAAATTTTCGTTGAAGGCGGCGAGTACGGCGAAAGTGAATGCATCGGTGCAAAAACAGGCACAACCATCACGGTAAAGGAGCTTTTTTACAACACTCCCGCAAGATTTAAGTTTTTGAAGAAAGACAGCGCGGAAACCGCCGCTGTGACGGACGTATGCCAGAAGGCGGCACTTTCCCGTCCCGATGTTTCATTTAAGTACATAGCTTCGGGAAAAGAGGTTTTCTTCACACCCGGAGACGGAGTTTTGCTCAATGCGATTTTTGCGGTGTTCGGCAAGGATTTTGCGAAAAATATGATGCCGCTGAGTTATGAGAATGAAGGCGTAAAGGTGACCGGTTATATCGGAAGTGCGGCGGTAGCCCGTCCCAACCGTAATATGCAGATTTTCTTTGTAAACGGAAGAAGTGTAGTAAGCCGCATAATGTCCTTTGCACTTTCCGAAAGCTATAAAAATCAGCTTACCGTAGGAAAGTTTCCCGCGGCAGTATTAAATGTGGAAATTGCAAATGACAAGGTGGATGTAAATGTTCATCCTTCAAAGACCGAGGTTAAGTTTATTGACGAAAAGGAAATTTACGACGGCATTTACTGGGGCTGTAAAAATACGCTTTACGAAAAGCCTTATGTTCCTTCGGTTACGGCATCAAATGAAAGAACACCGGACGTTAAAATTGCTCCCGAAAAGGTGGAACCGATTAAAGAAAGAGTGTTTATTCCTTCGGTTAAGCCTGAAACACCTTTTAAACCGGTCATAAAGGAAGAGGTAAAGGTTGAAGAAAAGAAGACGGGATTTACAAAAATAGAGCCGGTAAAGGCAGCGGATGAAAAAATCACCTATGCGGCAGAGCCTTCTGTTAAATACGACCTTACGCCAAAGACCGAAGTAAAGGAAGAACCGGTAAAAGAAGAGCTTCAGCAGGAAATGGAAATCCCGAAGGAAGCTGATGTAAGGGTAATAGGTCAGGTATTTGAAACCTATATACTTGCCGAATCAGAAGGCGAAATGCTGATAATTGACCAGCATGCAGCTCACGAGCGATTAAACTATGAAGAGCTTAAGAAAAGAAGGGAGAAAAACGAGGCGGAAAGCCAGATGCTTATGATTCCCGAAATGGTTTCCTTAAGTCCTTCGGAGATGGATCTGTGGGAAGATAATAAAGAATTTTTCGAATCCATCGGCTTTGAAACAGAAGCTATGGGCGAAAAGGACATAATGGTAAGATGTGTTCCCACGGGAACAGAGGACGGAGACATAAAGGATACGGTAATCGAAATGCTTGATATCCTTTCGGATTCAAGGCACGATAAAAGAACATTTTTAGAGGAGCGGGCAATGTATTCCGTTTCCTGTAAATCAGCCATAAAGGCAAACAGAAGCTTAAGTGTGCAGGAGCAAAAGGACCTGGTTGTGAGAGTGTTGGCACTTCCCGGCATCAACACCTGCCCTCACGGAAGACCTCTTTGCATCAAGCTTACAAAGGATAAAATAGAAAAGGAATTCAGACGTATATGAAAATCCCTCTTATAGTGGTGGCAGGGCCGACGGCATCCGGTAAAACGGCTATGGCGATTCACCTTGCAAAAAAGTTCGGCGGTGAAATAGTATCTGCCGACTCCATGCAGATTTATAAAAAGCTTAATACAGGAACGGCAAAGCCCACAAAAGAGGAGCTTTCAGCAGCACCGCACCATATGATTGATATTTTAGATATCAACGAAAATTTTTCCGTGGTGGACTACTGCACTATGGCACACGGAGTAATTTCTGAAATTTATAAAAGAGGACATCTTCCCATAGTCGCGGGCGGTACGGGGCTTTATATTGATTCTTTGGTCAATGATGAAGCTTTCAGCTCTGTGGGAGAAGATGAAGCTCTCCGCAAGGAGCTTTCGTCCCTTGCCGAAAAAGAAGGAAACGAAGCGGTTTACAGTATTCTTAAAGAGCTTGATTCCGCTGCGGCGGAAAATCTTCACCCAAACAACTTAAAAAGGGTTATAAGGGCAATTGAAATAATAAAAACCACAGGAAAAAGCCTGGAGGAATCTATTAAGAGGGAAAAGGCAGAATCGAGATATGATGTTTTATATCTGGTGCTTTCCCACGACCGTGAGGTTTTGTATGACCGCATAGAAAAAAGAGTTGACATAATGATGGAGGAAGGCCTTTTAGACGAGGCAAAGTGGCTTTTTGATACGATCGAAAACGAGAGTGCCACATGCCTTCAGGCAATAGGCTATAAAGAATTCAAAGGTTATTTCGAAGGCAAAAAGACTTTGGAAGAAGCGATAGATGAGCTTAAAAAAGATACGAGGCACTATGCAAAGAGGCAGATGACCTGGTTTCGCCGCAATAAGGATGCAAAAATTATAGATTGCGGAAAGAATCCTTTTGAAGAAGCTATGAAAATTACAGAGGAATTCATCTCGGAGAGGAGAAGCAAGTGAAAAGAAATAATGTAATACTTGGCGCGATACTTATTGTACTTGTAACGGTGATTTTTGCCGGAAGCTATCTTTATCTCAATATTGAATCCGATAAGAGTGTGGTAATAACGGTGCAGACATTAACCGATTCTGCGGAAACCACAGGATACATTGTAAAAAACGAGGCTGTTATAGATTTATCCGGCGGAAGCTTTGTGAGATTTTATGCCGAAGACGGCGAAAAGGTTTCCGGAAGAAGCTATATCGCTTCTGTGTACGATAATGAATCAGACGGCAATCTTCTGGCGGAGATTGAAGCGATAAATGATAAAATAAAGAATTTGAGTGACGAATATATAAATCTCACAATGAACGATATTCTTAAAATAGAGTCCTATATAGACAGGGACGTTGATGCATATTTTTCTGCTGTATATAGCGGAGATATGGCACAGGCAGACCTTATAAAGGGTAGGCTTACCACACTTTTCAATATTAAACATTCGGGAAAAAGCAGTAATGATGTAACAGAGGCGGAGCTTGTGAAAGAAAGAAAAGCCCTTGAAGCAAAACTGTCTTCTGCTAAATATGATATAGCTTCTCCCATGGGCGGAATTCTCACAAAGGATACTGACGGGCTTGAAGGTCTTGTAGACTTTGAAAGAGCTACAAGTATCTCCGTGGGCGAATTTGATGAGCTTATGAAGACTGAAAGAGAAACGGATAAAAATAAGTGCAAGATAGTGGACAACTATAAATGGCTTCTTATGTGCAAGGTTTCATCGGATTATGCGGCTGTTTCATCTGTCGGAAGGACGGTTGAGATAACAACTGATAAAGGCGAGGAAATAACCGGTAAGATAGAATATATATCAAACCCTGAAGAAGGAGAGTGCATAATGACACTTTCCTCTGACAGAGACTTTTTTAATATCGGAAGCTCAAGGTTTATGGATGTGACACTGGTGTTCAACAAATATAAGGGCTTTGTCATTCCTACAAAGGCTTTTCATATGTATAATAACGAATACGGAGTTTTTGTTGAATCAGGAAACAGGCTGACATTTAAAAGAGCAGAGGTTATATATTCCGATGATGAATATACCGTGGTTAATCCCAGCGGAAAAACTGCACTTAAGCTTTATGACAATGTATTGGTGGAAGGTGATTTAAGTGAATTCTACGATTAAAGAAAATATCCTTGAAATCAAGGATAAAATCAGAGCGGCAGCAGAAAGAAGCGGAAGAAATCCTGATGAAATAATGCTTATGGCGGTATCTAAAACAAAGCCTTTAGAGGATGCCGTAGAGGCGGCATCATGTGGTGTGCTGCTTGGTGAAAACTATATGCAGGAATTTAAGGATAAATTTGATGCGGAACCGGATTTGCCGTGGCACTTTATCGGACATCTTCAGAAAAATAAAGTAAAATATGTGGTTCCAAGGGCCGGAATGATACATTCTGTTGACAGTTTTGAGCTGGCAGAAAAAATAAGCAATGAAGCTGTGAAAAGAGAAAAAGAGATTTCCTGCCTGCTGGAAATAAATTCCGGCGAGGAAGAAAATAAATTTGGTTTGACAATTGGAGATTCAGCATATATAATAGATACGATAAAGAAAATCAATGAACTTCCGAATATCAAGTTAAGGGGTCTTATGACAGTGGCACCTTTCGTGGAAAACGGGGAAGAAAACAGAGAAATTTTCAGAAAAATGAAAGCCTGCTTTGATGAGGCAAAGCTTATCTGTCCTTCTTTTGACACCCTTTCCATGGGGATGAGCGGTGATTTTGAAGTGGCTGTTGAAGAAGGCGCTACAATAGTAAGAGTCGGAACAAAAATATTCGGAGAAAGAAATTATAACAAATAGAAGGGAAGAGTAACATGGGAATACTTAATAAAATCGGAGATATGATTTTCGGTCCTGAGGAATATGACGACACAGCTGAAGATTTAGCTATGGAAAGTGAAGCGAAGGACGAATTCAGAAGAGAAGAAAAAAGAGACATTTTCGGAAGTCGTGAAGATGCAAAGAAGGATGACGACAGAGAGGTTTTAAGAAGCGCAGGAAGAAAAGGCAAGGTTGTAAACATTACATCCACAACACAGTTCAAGGTGGTTGTACTGCAGCCCGAAACCTTTGAAGAAGCAAGAGAAATTGCGGATAACTTAAAGTCAAACAAGCCCGTAATCGTTAACCTTGAAAAAATTGAAAAGGAGCAGGCGAGACGTATGGTTGACTTCGTGTCCGGCGCATCCTATGCTCTTGGAGGAGACATTCAGAAAATATCCAACATGATTTTCCTTGTAACGCCCTATAACGTAGGAATTTTAGGAGACTTTAAGGACGAGCTTAAGAATAAGGGTATATTCCCCTGGAGCTATTGATAATGGATATTTTGTTGTATCTGCTGTATAGATTTTTAGAAATATATGAACTTATAATCCTTGCGCGCTGTATACTTTCGTTTTTCGGATACAGCAAAGCGTATGAAGTTCTCTGTAAAATAACCGACCCGGTTCTTATGCCTATAAGAGAGATTATGATGAGGACGCCTCTCGGTAATTTACCGCTGGATTTTTCACCGGTTATTGCAATGATACTGATAGGAGTAGTTGAGCGTTGTCTGGTATTCTTAAGCAAAGTGTTTTAAGTCACGGAAGAAGCGAAGAAGAAAAGCTGATGCTTGCAAAGGCATATGATGCATATACTTTTTCAGAAAAAAGGGGAATGCCTTATTTTACTGGCTTTTTATCCCCGGCAGATGTGGCTCTTGCTACTTTGGCTTTCCGCGGAGAAAAGGTGTCTTTTTATGGCGGATTTCCCGATGCCGAACGTTGCGTTATGGGCTTTAATTCGGAAAATGAGGATTTTCCCATATGCGTGATAAAGTCGGAAGGTGATTTTTCGGATGCTACGCACCGCGATTTTTTAGGAAGCTTAATGGGGCTTGGAATAACCCGCGAAAATATAGGAGACATCGTGAAAAAGGACGATTGCGCATATATTTTCGCACTCCGTAAAATGGCAGATTATATAGCTGAAAATTTGCTGTCGGTTAAAAAGAGTTATGTAAAAAACGAAATTTTTGACTGTGGGAGCATTAATGTTGAAAAGGAATTTGAAACAGTTAAGAAGAGTGTGGCGTCCTTAAGGGCAGATGCCGTTATTGCGGCGATGTTCAATCTGTCCCGCTCGGATGCGACAGAGGCGGTAAAAAGAGGCGTGGTTACGGTAAATTATCGTATACTTGAATCCTGCGATAAAAAGCTTTCGGAAGGGGACACGATTTCCTTAAGGGGAAAGGGTAAGGCACTTCTTTATAAGCTTGGCGACTTAAGCAAAAAAGGAAGACTTTTTATAGAAATTAAAAAATATAAGTAGAAAGGATGTTTTTATGTATTCACCCTTGGAACTTGACCAGATTGAATTTGAAAAAAAGGTTTTCGGCGGCTATGATACGGAAGATGTTGACAAAACCTTTGAAGTTTTGAAAAAAGACTATGCAACACTTTATGTTGAGTATGCTGACGCTAAAAGAACGGTTAAAGAGCTTATGGAAAAGCTTTCTGAAAGCGAAGGCATGAAAGAAACCTTGCAGACAGTTTTGGTTTCTGCCCAGAAAGCGGGAGACGAGCTTAAGGCAAATGCCCAAAAAGAGGCAGAACTTATTTTAAGGAATGCAGAAGCTGAGGCAAACGAAAAAATGAGCGAAATAAAGGACGAAATTGCAAAGCTTGAACGAAGAAAAGAAGAGCTTGAAAGCGAAGTGGATTTGTTTGTTACAAAGATGAGTGCACTCTTTGAAGCTCAGATTAAATATCTTAATAAAGCAGAATGATTTTTGAAACAGAATTTGGGTATCACCCGGATTCTGTTGTCATTTTATGAAAGGATGAGGGATATGTACTTGTTGCCCTGGGGATTGCTGGCTTTATTTGCTGTGGTGCTTGATGCGGTAAGTAAGCAAATTGTATTGGCTAATATGCGGCTTTTTCAGTCAATCCCGGTAATAGAAAATGTATTTCACATTACATTCGTTAAAAATACCGGTGCATCTTTCGGAATATTTCCAGGTGCCAGATGGTTTTTTGTTGCCGTAACGGTGATTTTAATTGCTGCAATAATTATATATACTATAAAAAGCAGAGAAAAGGATAAACTTTATCTCCTGTCAGCTTCGTTTATCGTGGGCGGCGGAATCGGAAATCTTATAGACCGCATATTGACAGGCGAGGTTGTGGACTTTTTCGATTTTTGTCTCATTGATTTTGCTGTATTCAATGTGGCGGACTGCTTTGTGGTAGTAGGAGTAATTCTGATGCTGATTTATTGTCTTATATCAGACTATAAGGCGAAAAAACTTAAAAACGGCGGTGATACCGATGGAAACATATGAGTTTACCGCAAAGGAAAAAAAGAGAATAGATGTCCTGGTGTCGGAAGAGTGCAGCGCCATTTCCCGCTCATATGCAAAAAGACTTATTGATGAAGGAAATATTTTGGTAAACGGAAACGAAGTAAAGAGTAACTATAAGACTAAAGAGGGCGACGTTGTTTCCGTAACCGAGGAAGAGCCTTCACCAATCGAAGCTGAACCGGAGGATATTCCGCTTGATATTGTTTATGAGGATGAGTCGGTTCTGGTTGTAAATAAGCCCCGTGGTATGGTTGTTCACCCCGCCGCAGGAAACGAACGGGGGACTCTTGTGAATGCGGCGCTCTTTCACTGTATGGGCTCCCTTTCGGGAATAAACGGAAAGTTCCGCCCGGGAATAGTTCACAGAATAGATAAGGACACCACGGGCCTTTTGGTAATTGCCAAGGATGATGAAGCTCATAAAAGCCTGACAGAGCAGCTTGCGGACAGGTCGCTTTCAAGAATTTATTACTGTCTTGTAAACGGCAACATAAAAGAGGATGAGGGAAAAATTGATGCGCCCATCGGAAGAAACCCAAAGGACAGAAAGCAGATGGCGATTGTAAAGGACGGGCGTCACGCCGTAACGCACTTTTGGGTGGAGGAACGTTTTTCGGGCTATACCTTTGTTAAATGCAAGCTTGAAACGGGCAGAACCCATCAGATAAGAGTTCATATGAAGCATATCGGTCACAGCATAGTGGGGGATAAAACCTACGGAATTAAAAATGAGAAGTTTACCCTTGACGGTCAGCTTCTTCACGCAAAAGAAATAATGTTTATTCATCCTGTGACCGGTGAAAAATCATCTTTTTCCTGTCCGATTCCTGAAGATTTTTCTCACGTTCTTGATATATTGAGAAAACAAAATAATTAAAACAAGCCCTATGGCTTGCTTTTTTAGTAGAAAAAGTCAATTTTTCAGTAGTGAAAGCTATTTACAAATAAAAGAAATTAAGGTATCATAAAGTAAAAGGAGGCGTTTTTATGAATATACCGAGAAATGAATACCCCAGACCGCAGATGGTGAGAGACAGTTTTATCTGCTTGAACGGTGAATGGGATTTTGAAATTGATAACGCCAAGGTTGGCGAGGCAAAGAAGTTCTTTTTAAGAGAAGGCTTAAATGATAAAATAGTTGTGCCCTTCTGCCCTGAAAGTGAGCTTTCCGGCATCGGAAATAAAGACTTTATGAATGCTGTTTGGTACAGAAAAGATTTCACCCTTCCCGAAAATCACAAGGAAAGGGTTCTTCTCCATTTCGGGGCGGTTGACTACCTGGCAATAGTTTATGTAAACGGAATCAGAGTGGGAGAGCATAAGGGCGGATATTCTTCCTTTTACTTTGATATAACAAAGGCTCTTAAGGAAGAAGGAAACTACATAACGGTTCTTGCCTATGACGATGTAAGGTCCGGAAAGCAGTGTGCAGGAAAGCAGTCCGAAAGGCTTGAGTCCTACGGATGTATGTATACAAGAACAACGGGAATATGGCAGACTGTGTGGATTGAGTGCGTGGATGAGTGCCATATTAAAAACATAAGAACCGTTACTGACATTGAAACTCCCTCGGTTAACTTTACCCTTAAGATGGAAAACGGAATCGAGGCAGAAATTTTAGCAGTCGTTACCTACGAAGGAAAAGAAGTGGGAAGGGGCAGCGTTAAGTCAACGGGAGACGTTGCAACACTAAACATCAATCTTTCCGAAAAGCATTTGTGGGAGCTTGGAGAAGGAAGACTTTACGATGTTTATTTTACCGTGACAAAGGACGGAAAAACTACTGACGAGGTAAAAAGCTATTTCGGACTTCGGAGTGTGGCACTTTCAGGAA
>JAZSAR010000234.1:0-2775 GCA_045601965.1 Clostridia bacterium | reverse complement strand
TAAAAGCTCCGCATCCTTTCTGTATACCCAGTAGTCGTTGCCCGCATAAAATCCGTATAAGGGCTCGTCCCAGAAATACTCGGTCTTACCCTTGGGCCACGCGGGATGAAGATATCCGTCTTCCTTATATGCATCGGGATGCTGAAGCTGGAAGGTTGAGTTATTTATAACCGCCTCGTTATCCTCGTGTCCTGTATTCCATATCCAGTAAAATAAGCCGACTTCCTTACCTTCCTTAACGCCGCCGACTTCGGAATAATCGGCAACGGCACGACCAAGCTCGCTTGTTCCTGCCCAGGTGTCGGAAAAGTCGTCAATTACCGGCGCAGTTACGGGCGTATAGCCTTCTCTTTCGGTAATTCTTTCGTCGGACAGGGATATTTCAAAAATATCCGATGCGCCGGCAGGACCGTAGGTTGAAATTATGTATAAGTCGTGCTTGCCCGTAACCGATACGTTACAGCCAAACTCGTTCTTGCCTTCCTTATAAAGGTCAATCTCACCTATAATTTCGCCCGTGGGCTTGTCGATTCTAACCTCAAAAAGGTCACCGCTCCAGCCCGAGGTCCAGTTTGCCTCCGCCGTCATTCTTACAGACTTTACATCCGTAAAGTCAACGGAGGGAAAATACACATAGTTCCCTTTTTGCATTTCGAGAATGCCCGAGGTTAATTTTGCCCCTTCCGTTTTTTCAACGGTAAGAGGAGTTTTTGCCGCAAATGCATTGATGGTCGATATCACCATAACAATGCAAAGGGCAACAGCAAGTACTTTTTTCATATTTTTACTCCTTCCTTATGTAAACAGCCGACGGCTGTTTTTTTACATTCCGAACCACTTATTAACCAGCATAAATATAAGAGGAATGGTAAGGCATGACAAAAGGTGTGAAACCACCGCCATACCCGCCGCCTTTGAGGTATCCTTTCCGTAGGCACTGGGAATTACAACGGTATTTAAGCCAAGGGGCATTGAAAGCGCACAAACGGCACAGATAAACACCGTTTCATCAAAGGGAATAAACTTAGCAAGTCCCAAAAATGCCAGAGGAATAATTATAAGCCTTATAAAGGTTGCCGCATAAATTTTAACATCGGTAAAGGTTTTCTTCATATCAATGGAGGAAACCGTGATGCCCGTAAGAAGCATTGCAACAGGACTCATACAGTCGCCGGACACCGTGATTACGCTTGTTATAAAGCCGGGAAGGCGTAAGCCCTCTTCGTTCCAGGGCATCGGCACCGTACTTAAAAGCCCTATAATCATACCTATTATCATAGCGATGAACATAGGATTTAAGAAGGATTTGAGGCTTTCTGTAAGACTTCGCTTTTCACCGCTTCCGCCGATTAAAAGTGCAGGCACGCCCCAGAGATAAATCATTATCCATAAGGGCAGGGTGAAAATTATGTAATTCAAGAAAAGCTCTTCGGGGAAAAGTGCCTTTACCACGGCATTACCCATAAAGCCGAAGTTTGCAAAGGCAAGACCGTAAGTGAAAATGTTCTGCTCGTACTTATCCTTTGTAATTAGCTTTGAAATAAATGTGGCAACAGGCATCATAATAAGTATCATTATAAAGCTTATGCCGAAAACCTTTCCCGCCTGTCCTATTTTGTTTACGGTAAAGTTGTTTATGAAGGTTCCCATTACAAGGGCGGGGACAAAAAGGTTGTTTTCAAGCTTGGATAAAACCGTTGCCGAGTTGTCGGGAATAATTTTGAACTTCCCCAGAATGTAGCCTATTACAATAAAGGCGAAAAGAAATGCTGTCTGATTTAATGTTGATAAAAATCCGTCCATAATCTGCTTCCTTTCATTTAAACGTGTACCTTTTATTATAATTTAATTCATATATTTTGTCAATATTATGATAACACGGCCGTTTCCTTCGTTCAATGTGTAAAATGGACTATTGGTTGTGGTTTATGAACTTTCTTATTATAACATAATTTCCTCTATTACGCAAGTGCGTATACGCAAAAATGTAAAATATTTTACAATATCTTTGTAAAGGAGGCCTTTTAATGGACGTCAAAGATATAATAGTAAAAAGATTTACCGAGCTTTGTTCTGCCAGAAACATGAAAATCAACGAGCTTGCTAATATTTCAGGTGTTACTCCGTCAACCGCTTACAGTATGATGGACCCTTCCCGCAGAGATGTATCAATAAGAACCATCAAAAAGTTTTGCGATGGATTGGAAATAACTTTAGGAGAGTTCTTTTCAACAAAAGATTTTGACGATCTTGAACAGGAAATAAAATAGGTTGTTTTGATATGAATTTACCAATCAGAAAAAGAACAAGATTAAAAGGTTATGACTATTCCGCTCCCGGAGAGTATTTTGTTACCATATGTACAGCTCAGAAAACGCATTTATTCGGAGAAATCAAAAACTCAGAAATGCATTTAAGCTCAATTGGCAAAATAGTTAATAAAGAAATCCTCGGTATAGCATCGCATTATGAAAACATCCGTATAGACAATTGTGTTATTATGCCTAACCACATCCATATGATTATTGTTGTTGAACAAACGGAAGGGATAAATCCCTTCCCTACGATAAAAAAATATGATATACCCAATGTGGTTGGAAAATTCAAGGCCGGAGTGACAAAAATTGTAGGGAATGCATTTATGCATTCCGCCAAAAAAATAATTTGGCAACCATCCTTTCACGATCACATAATACGTGGCGAAAAAGATCGCCTGAAAATTTCTGAATACATTAATACAAACCCTTTAAAATGGGATTTAGATTGCTTTTATAA
>JAZSAR010000233.1:0-5376 GCA_045601965.1 Clostridia bacterium | reverse complement strand
TTTTCATATCCTCTGTCAATATAGCAAAGCTTTTCCACGGTGCATTCTCCTTCCGCTGCAAGGCCTGCTATGGTAAGTGCCGCACCGCCTCTTAAATCGCCTGCGGTAACATGTGCGCCCGTAAGCTTTTTAACTCCGTGTATTATTGCTACATTCCGGTCTGTTACTATATCTGCACCCATTCTTATAAGTCCGTCCACATGACGGAATCTGTCATGGAAAATATTTTCTGTTATTATACTTGTTCCCTCAGCCAGTGACATAAGGCTCATAAATATCGACTGCATATCAGTAGGAAATCCGGGATATGGATAAGTTCTTGCTCTTTTTACAGCCTTAAGCCTTTTTTCATATGTCACAAAAAGCGAACCGTTCTTCGCCTCAATGCTTGCACCGCTTCCTTTAAGCATTGATATAAAGCTTTCCATATGGTCGCATCTTACATTTTCAAGCTCCGCTTTTCCCTTTGTCATAAGCACCGCAGAGGCATATGTAGCAGCTTCTATTCTGTCAGGTATAATCCTATGTTCCGCATTTATTCCCGAAGGCGAACCTTCTATGTAAATTTTATCTGTTCCTGCACCGGACACATTGAATCCGGCTTTGTTGAGATAATGCTGTAAATCGACAATTTCCGGTTCCTTCGCCGCATTGCTTATTTCCGTAACGCCCTTTGCGCCCAGTGCGGCAAGCATGATATTTTCAGTTGCTCCTACGCTGGGAAAATCCAGATGTATTTTTGCGCTTTTCATGTTTTTCGCATCACAACTTATTATACCGCCCTCTTCTTTTATGTCAATACCCATTTCTCTGAAGGCTTTAAGATGCAAATCTATGGGACGGGGACCTATTTCGCAGCCACCGGGAAGCGTAACCCTGCCGCTTTTGCATCTTGCTATAAGTGCGCCTAAGAATATAACTGAAGAGCGCATTTTAAGCATAAGGTGTTCGGGAACCTCATCGGTTATAAGATTTTCCGAATTTATTACGGCTGTGCCCGCTTCTGTTTTTGCCCTGCACCCAAGAAATCTCAGTATTTCCAGAGATTCTGTTACATCGCTTAAGTCCGGGCAGTCAAAAATAACACTTTCTTTGCCGCTTACAACAGAAGCCGCAAGAATGGGTAAAACCGCATTCTTTGCACCGTGTATGCGAATTTTTCCCCGAAGCGGAATATTTCCCTTAATTATGTATTTGCTCAACTCTGAGACACCCCCTATGCACAATTTATGCATAGCGGGGTTTTTTTGTTAATTTTTTTCTATAAGTTCTTTTGCTGACATGTAAATTTTATCAGTTGCATCGTAAATTGCTGCCATTTTTGCATTTTTACCCATTTCGGCAAGTCTTTCCTTGTCATTTACAAGCGTAAGTATTTCCGCATTGAGCTTCGTTCCCGTAAGCTCATTATCGTGAATAAGTATAGCCGCTCCCCTGTCAGATAAATATCTGGCGTTGTATTCCTGATGATTATGAGCAACATTAGGGCTGGGTATAACAATTGAAGGCTTACCCGATGCGGCAAGCTCGCTTACCGTAACCGCACCTGTACGGCATATTATCACATCCGCCGCCGCGAAAACCACTCCCGTATTGTAAATGTAAGGTTCAATTGTTATATTTTCGGGTATTTCCTCTATGCGTTCTTTAATTGCACTCATTACTGTTTCATAATTGCGCTCGCCTGTGGATGCTATTATGTTATATTCTTCCGCCATTTCCCTTGAAACAATATCAATAAGTGCATCGTTTATGCTTTTCGCACCAAGGCTTCCGCCCATAAAGAGTACTGTCGGCTTATCGTCAAGCCCGAGCTTGAATCTTGCTTCATAGCTTGCAACCTTAAGAAGATCGGAACGTACCGGGTTTCCCGTAAGAACTATCTTTTTATGTTTTTTAAGGTAGCTTTTCGTTGTATCAAAGCTCGTTGCCACTATATCCACCTTATCCGCCAGCATCTTTACTGTTTTTCCCGGAATAACATTCTGCTCGTGAATGATTGTGGGGATTTTCATTTGCACAGCTGCATATAAAAGAGGGCCGCACACATATCCTCCGGTACCGATTACGATGTCAGGCTTAAATTCCTTAAGAATCTTTTTGCTGTCATAAACTCCTTTTATCGCTTTTGCTATAACATATATATTCATCGGAGACAGTTTATTTCTGAATCCGTATACATCAATATATTTAATTTCTATATCCTGCGCGGGAACAAGATTTTTTTCAAGGCCGTGAGGTGTGCCTACATATAAAATTTCAGAATCCGGTTCTTTTTCCTTTATACATTTTGCAATGGCTATTGCCGGATTTATATGACCGCCGGTGCCTCCGCCGGATACTATTACGCGCATCAGGGTTCCTCCTTACTATTTTACTTCGTGAATTACCGAAGCTCCCTTTTTCTGATATCTCGATATATTAAGAACAATCCCCGTCGCTATAAGCATAAACAGAAGCGACGTTCCGCCTGAACTGAAAAACGGCAGCTGCATTCCCGTAGAAGGAATAAGATTTGTTACAACCGCTATATTTATCAGCACCTGCAAACCTATCATGGTTGATACTCCAAACGCAATTAAGCAACCGAACATTTCTCGTGCATTGATTGCTATTTTAATGCCGCGCCATACGAAAATACCAAACATAAGAATAACGGCTATTCCGCCTATAATTCCCATTTCTTCACAAATAATTGCAAATATATAGTCGTTTGACGCCTCGGGAAGCCAGTTATATTTCTGTCGTGACTGACCAAAGCCTACGCCGAAAAGTCCTCCCGAGCAAATAGCATATAAAGACTGAAGAATCTGCCATCCGTTACCCAAAGGGTCTGCCTCCGGATTTCTGTAACCCATAAGTCTTTGTAATCTGTAGGGCTCAAGCACAGCAAGAGCCACACCGCCGGTAAGTACCAGACCGCCTATTCCTATAATATGACTTTTAGGCATACCGTAAGCAAAAAGCATAACAAATCCTATACCGCAAAGGATAACCGCACCGGAAAGATGACTCTGTGCAACTGCGCCCAAAGCAGGAATGAGTATTGTTATTTCGGCACGGAAGCTGTATAAAATTCTTTGCCAGAGCTGCATTTTTTCCACATTGCGCTTTTTCTCTGAAGAGAGTACATCTGCCAGATATAAAATAAGCGCTATTTTCATAATCTCAGACGGCTGTACCGATACAGGACCTAATTGAATCCATCTTGTTGCGCCAAGCCTTTCTACACCTATAAAAGGCGTAAGATACATAAGTATAACGCAAATCCAGTAAAAAGGCTTAACAAGTTCCCTGAACTTTATATAATCGGGGGCATTTGCCACGCCAAGCATTACGATAAAGCTCACAACTGCCACAACGCAGTTTTTTATAATTCCGGAATAGGGGCTTTTTGTGCCGATTGAATCAGGGGTACTTGCGCTTATGAGCATCAAAAGACCTGCACAAACCAAGGCGCAAAGCAAAATCAGGTAAACTCCGTCAAGCTCACCCTTTTTTCTTGCTCTGCTTTTTGCTTTTTTCTGTTTCACAGCCTGTGCCATCTTTATTTCCTCCCGATTTTATGCAAAATGCACCACATATAATGCACTGATTATTCCCATAATCACCGTAACAGCTGATGCAACTGTCACTATTTTCACTTCCGACCATCCCTTTTTCTCAAAATGATGATGAATCGGAGTCATAAGAAAAATTCTTTTTCCGTGGGTTATCTTAAAATATGTAACCTGAATTATTACAGAAAGCGTCTCTATAAAGAAAACCAATCCTGCCGATATAACGGTAAACTGAAATCCCAGAGCGCAGGAAACAGCACCGATAAGTCCGCCAAGGAACAAGGAGCCAGTATCGCCCATAAATACTTTGGCAGGGTGACGGTTGTAAAGAAGAAATCCAAGAACGCCCCCCATAACCGCCATAAGCAATATCATAAGCGAATCCATACCCTTATAAAATGCCGCGAAGGCAAAATATGCCATACAGAAAAACGTTGTACTGCCTGCAAGTGCATCAACCCCGTCGGTTAAATTAACCGCATTGTTGGTTGCAAGAAGCACCAGTATATTAAAGGGTATTATAAAGTATGACCAGTCATAGACCTTATTAAAGAACAGGATTTCTCCTCCATTTATGAAATACAATACCAGAGAAAATGCCGCGCTCACTAAAATCTGCGCCATAAACTTCTGCTTTGCGCTTAAGCCTAAGTTTCTCTTCTTTATTACCTTTATGTAGTCATCGGAAAAGCCTATAATTCCGAAGAATACAGCACACAAAAGCACCGTAAGAGAAATTTTGTCAAAAAGCTCTGACAAAAGCAAAACAAATATCGCTGAAGGAATAAGCCCTGCAAAGAATATGAACCCGCCCATTGTAGGAGTTCCGCTTTTCTTTTTGTGCCAGGAAGGTCCGTCTTCCCTTATTTCCTGCCCAAAGCTTGCTTCCTTAAGTTTTTTTATTATAGGAGCACCTAAAAGCGCCGAAATAAGAAAGGCTATCAAAAGTGCTGTTATTCCCCAAATAATCTGATTCATAATTTATCACCTTATATCTCAAGTAGCTTTTTCACAATCTCTCTTTCGTCATAATGGATTTTTTCACCCATTATATCCTGATAAGTTTCATGTCCTTTTCCCGCAAGAAGTACAACATCCCCTTCTTTTGCTACTGAAAGAGCATATTTTATAGCTTCAGTACGGTCGGTAATTGCTATGAATTTATCTTCGCAGCCCGAAAATCCCGGTATAATATCTTTTATTATTGCATCCGGTTCTTCAGTTCTTGGGTTATCGCTGGTAACCACAGAAAAATCTGCAAGACGTGCCGCCACAGCTCCCATTTTCGGGCGTTTATCCCTGTCGCGGTCTCCGCCGCAACCGAAGACTATTATAATTCTGTTTTTTACAAATCCTTTTACGGCATTTAAGATATTTTCAATGCCGTCAGGCGTGTGAGCATAGTCAATCATTACCGTGTATTTTTCACCTGTAGGAACAACCTCAGCTCTTCCCTTTACGCCACGGACAAGCATAAGTCCTTTCATAAGTTCTTCATCCCGAAGCCCTAAAGCCGCGCAAGCGCCGACGCCTGCAAGGGCATTATAAACAGAGAACTTTCCCGGAATAGCCATTCTCATAGGAACGCTGGAATTTTTATAGTTCCACATAAAACTTACTCCCTTTTCGGAGTATTCTATACCAGATGCGCGCATATCAGCATTTTTCTCTATTCCGTAGGTAATAGTCGCCGATGCGCTCTTTTTCATGGTTTTATGCCAGGAATCGTCGCTGTTTATAACAGCAATACGGCTCATTGCAAAAAGCTTAGCCTTTGCTTCCGCATAAGATTCCATATTCACATGATAATTAAGGT
>JAZSAR010000232.1:0-15533 GCA_045601965.1 Clostridia bacterium | reverse complement strand
GAAGAAGATACAGCGGAAACAGAAGAAAAAACTGAAGAATAATAAAAAATCCTGAACGCTTGCCTTCAGGATTTTTTTATGTTAAAGTTCTATTTCAAAGGGGCGTTCCTGCATTATATAATGCTTTTTCATACCGCCGATTTCGCTCATCCAGCCGCGTACAATAACGGTTTTGTATTTGCCGGTATCATATCCGCCGGGGCCTTTGTTGTCCCAGAGCCAGGTGGGTGTGCACCAGAGGCAGTAATCGGGATTTATCGCTTCGTATACCTTTTTAAGAACGCCCGACTGCCCGTGATGTGCCATCTGACAGTAGTAGGCTTTAAGAAGCCCAGGAGTTGCTACGGAAAGTAAATGTTCGCCACCTTCAATTCCAAGATCGCCTAAGAAGATAACGCTTGAGTTTTCGGTTTCAAAGCGGAAAACTGTGCTGGAGTTATTGCTGAAATTGTTGGGGGTAGAATCGTTATGCTCCCTTAAAACTTTAACTGTAACATCTCCGAAGGAATATTCATCTCCCATATGTGCGGTTGTAACGGGAATAGATGCAGGTGCAATATCATCGTAAAAGCCCTGAAGCCAGTCACCGTTTTCTCCTCCCTCCGGGATATTTTCATTCATAAGCTCAACGGACGGGAAGTTATAGTAAAGCATATCTATCTTTATATCGCCCAAATGGGTTTTAATCATTTCGCGAAGACAGTTTACGTGGTCTGTATGGGGATGGGTTAAAAACCAGCCGGTAACATGACCGCCGAGTTCTTTTAATTTTGCATAAAGGTTTTCGCATTCTGTGGCAAAGCCGCCGTCAACAACCAGTAAGCCTTTTTCGCTTTCTATTATAAAGGATGTATTAATCGTATCTGTTACAGATTTTTGCATATGCATTTTTACCATGGTGAAATCCTCCTTTGTTTTTTTAAAGTATAACCCTTAAAAAAGGGAAAGTCAACAGTTATTTATAAAGCTTTGACGGGGCAACTCCCGTTTCTTTTTTTATAAAAAGGCTGAAATAGGAAACATTGTTAAAGCCGCACATTTCTGAAACCTGCTCCACGGTAAAGTGGCCTGTAGAAAGCAAATTTTTTGCATAGGAAAGCCTTAAATTGTTTATATACTTAAGGGGAGAAACGCCGTATTTTTTCATAAAAAGCTTCCTGAAATAGGCTTCGCTCATTGAGCAAAGCTTTGCCAGGTGAGAAATTTCGATATTTTCCGTGTAATGCTCAAGAATATAGTTAAGGGCGGTATTTATCCTGGGCGTGGCGGAGGCGGAAATACTGCTTTCATACTCCTGTTCGATTAAATATACCAGCTTATAAAAAAGAGCCTTGTTTTCAAAAATATACCCGGGCTCTTTCAAAAACCATACATAATAGATGTCCGAAAAAAGCTTTTCGTAGAAGGACGGATTTTTTGGGGTTATTTTCCTTATAGTGCCCGGAAGTGGCTTATCCGTGGTGAAATAAATTAAGTATTCCGTCTGAACACCCGACTTTATATGGTGGTCGGTCTTTGCGGGGAAAAGGGTTATGTCGCCCTTTTCGGAAAGCATGGAGCCACCGTCCCAGGAAAAGAAAGCCTCATTTGTAACCCTTATGGAAAGACCGTGCATATCACGGTTTTTTACATCCTCATCAAGACTTAAGGGGAAGGGCTTGTGGACGGATATTATATTAACATCAAAGTCATCTCTGCCGAAAAACATAGTGCCTCCTTATTTTGGAAACTATAAATTTTATAAAAATATTATATGGTATAATGGGAATTTAGTCAAGATGAGTTTCGAAATTTATAAATTTTGTTTCGGAATATTGATTGCCTGCAACTATCATATATGCTATACTGAAATAAGAAAGGATGATAAAAATGAAAAAATGTATTAGCCTTATTCTTGCGCTTTTGCTTACGGCATCTTTATTAATCGGCGTAAGTGCAGAAGGAATATCCCTTAATCCCGTTAAAGCGGACTATAAGGCACAAAGCCTTAAATTCACCGAAGGGGGAGCCTACTTTAACAACGGAGACTATTTCGGTTTCAGGGATGTGGATTTGACCGGAATAAAATCCGTTACCATTGAAGCAAGTTGTGTTATGCCCTACGGCTCAAACGGTGAAGCTGTGGCAATTAAAAGGGGCGGAAAGCAGGGAGAGCTTCTCGGATATGTCGTAATCAACGATGAAGAAAAAGAAAGTTTTACTGCAGATATAAAGGAAACAACGGGAAAGGCTGACCTTTATTTCTGTGCAACCTATGCAAAGGATAACTACATAGTAATTAAAGATATATGGCTTAATACCTTCAGCGACACTACTGAAAAAATAAAGCCGGTGCCGGATTCTGCCATAGTTGACAACTTCTCTGATACCTGGGCGGCAACGGATGCCATGGGACGCCGCGTGGCGGACTATTCCGAGGCAGGAGGCGTTAAAGAAGGGGATCGCTTTGTCGGCATAATGTACTGGGACTGGCACACCAATCCTTCGGGAAATCCGGTTGTAATAAGCAAGGTTATAAAGGAAAATCCCGATTCGCAGTATAACTATTCGCACCCGGCCTGGGCAAACACCATCTGCTATTGGGACGAGCCTCTTTTAGGCTTTTATCAAAGCTACGACTACTTTGTATACCGCCGTCACGCCCAGTGGCTTGCCAATGCCGGGGTTGACGTGATTTTCTACGACTACACAAATCTTGATATGACTTACGTCAAGGCACAGCGAATGATGATGAAGGCATTTCACGATGCCAGGGAGGATGGCATAAATGCTCCCAAGATAAGCGCATATTTATTTAATCCCAAGGAAGAGGTAAAAACCATAAAGGCGCTCTGGTTCAACCTTATAAACGATCCGTCCTATAAGGATTTGGTATTTTACTGGGAAGGTAAGCCCTTAATCTGCGGATGCGGTTATGAGGATGTGGAGCAGTACGTGGATAAGTCAAATACTGAAGAAGTAAGGCTTCTTGCAGAAATTTTTGAAAATGTAAATTTCAGAAGAAACGGAAGCCGTGAACACGGACAGGACTTATCAAAGGCAACACCGCAATGGAACTGGCTTGAAAACTATCCTCTTCACCATTGGGGAAAAGCGAGAGACGACGGCAGAGTTGAAGCTATGGTTGTAGGTGCATCCATCAATCACTCTTACGTATATAATTATTCGGGCGTAGGTCTTGCATCAGACCCCTACACGAAGGGCAGAGGATATTCGGAAGCCTTTGGTGAAGACTATACGGTAAATAATGCAAGAAGTGCAACTTTCTTCCGTGAACAGGCAGCTCAGGCACTTGACACCGATCCTGCATTTATTTATGTTGACGGATGGAACGAATATACTGCAATAAGAAACAGAGATTATAACGGCTTTGTAAACAGCTTTGTTGATACCTATGACGATGAAAACAGCCGTGATTTTGAGCCTTCCAAGGGAATACTCGGCGACGATTATTACAATCTGCTGGTTGATTTCTGCCGAAAGTATAAGGGTGTCCGCCCTGCGCCTTTGGCAAGTGCTGACAAGACCATTGATCTGGCAGGCGAGTTAAGCCAGTGGGAAAGCGTTACACCTTTGTTCATAAACGACAGAAGCGATTATGAAAGAAATGCAAAATCACAGGGAAGCGGAGAATATACCTATATTTCAAAGCCCGTAAATGTGATGATGAAATCAAAGGTTTCAAAGGATTCCGAGTATCTTTATTTCTACGTTGAAACTTTATCTGACATAATTGAAAACACCGAAGAATTTATGCATCTTTACATAAATTCCGACCGCAATAGGGCAACAGGCTGGGAAGGCTATGATTATGCCTTCGGAAGAACTGCAGGCGTGCTTGAAAAATGGGAAAACGGTACCTGGGTTAAGGTGACGGATGCCGAATTCAATATATCGGGCAAGGTGCTTCAGGCAAAGATAAAAAGAAGCGACTTAAATCTTACCGGCAAAATTGATATGGAGTTTAAGTGGGTTGACGGATGCGGAGAAATAAAAAGCGGAAACTTCCTTGATGTTTATGCAAATGGCAACGCCGCACCCATGGGACGCTTTAACTATCTCTATACCGAATATGAGCAGAAAGCCATTGAGGGTGATACAAGGAAAGCCCTTAAGGACACAGTTATCCTTAAGGCAGGAAGCACAAAGTATATTGTAGACGGCGGCATACAGTACGTTTACGAGCCCGATATAAGGGTTGTGCCCATCGTTGAAGACGGAACGCTCTATGTGCCTTCAGATGTATTGCTTGAAGCAATGTACGGCGAATCCAAGGTGGAATATGATAAGGGTGACAACATCGTAAGAGTAAAGGCGTTTTACTTAAAGGACAGAGAAATCACCGACTACAGGTTTACCTACACAACACCCGGCACAAATGAAGTAAAGGTAAACGGCACACCGAAAACCCTTACAAAGCCGGTTAAAATAATAAACGACATGGTATACCTTCCCGTAACATATTTTTCGGATTGCTTTGACTGGACCTTGACAGAAAATGACGGAATTTACGTTCTTTCAAGGTTTAGTGAGGCGGATAATGCGGCGGTAAATGCCGCAAAAGAATATCTTGATTAAAGGAGGATACTGAAGTGAAAAAGAATTTAAGTTTAATACTTTCGTTAAGTCTTATATTGTCTCTTTTTGCCCTTGCACCCTCCTTTGCGGATGAGGTATATAAAAACGATGGCTGGGAGATAAAGGTGTCCAGCGAAATGAATTCGACCTCGGCAGGAATAAAAAATGCCTTTGACGGAAAATATGAAACTATGTGGCATTCAAAATATACCGCAGAAGGCGGAGAGATTACCGGCAAGGACGAACCGCCCTATATCATAGATGTGGACTTTAAGAAGGGGCTTGAAATAGCGGCGATAAAATATGTTCCCCGTCAGGCATCAAGCGGAGAATCTTCTGCAGGTAACTGGGAAAGTGCTGATTTTTACGGTTCAATTGACGGCACCAATTATAAAAAAATCGGAAGCGCAACATATAATATATCGTCAGAACGTGAAAGCGTGGCAACCAATGTTGAAAAAGGAATATATAAGGCAAGAAGAATTTCTGTAAACAAGGGAAAAAGCGGCTTTGGAACAGCGGCGGAAATTGAATTTTTAGGAAGCGGAGTAATCGTTAAGGAAGAAGTGCCGAAAACCGTTTTGACAGACAAGGCATCCTGGAAAACAGAGGTATCCTCGGCTATGGCGGAAGTACACCGCAGAAACGCCTTTGACGGGGATGAAAACACCTACTGGCATTCTAAATATACCGCGGAAAACGGTGTTGTAACCTGGAAGGAGCCTGCTCCGTACTTTATCACGATAACCTTCCCGGAAAACGTTCTTATCTCGGGCTTTACCTATCTTCCGAGACAGGACTCTGCATCCGGTCGCTTCAGTAAGGCAGAGCTTTACGCCTCGGAAACAGAGGACGGAGAGCTTCTTAAAATAAAGGACTGGTCATTGGATTCTTCCTCGGGGTTAAAAACTGCGGAATTTATGAGCAATTTATACATCCGTAAATTTCAGATTAAAATAACGGAGTCATCGGGTGTCGGAACGGCGGCGGAATTTGATTTCCTTCCTGGAAAAGAAGATGCCGAGACGGTCACGGTTTCAGACTATGCAAAATACGAAGAAGAACATATGCTCTACCCCCTTGATAAAACGGCATTTACCGTTACATCCGACGACCCTGACTGGATGGGCTACGAAATAGGAAATATTCTTGATACAAGCCTTCAGACCTTCTGGCAGACGGAGGGAGCTTCCGTTGCACCGCCTCCCTGGGAATTTGTGATTGATATGAAGGAAGTGAAAAATATATCGGCATTTTCCTACGCACCCAGAAATACAAATGACCTTCACGGTGCCTGGAAGGCATACGAGGTGGAGGCAAGCTTAGACGGAGAAACATACGAGCTTATCCACACAGAGTATGAATGGACGCCAAGCCTTGAAATAAGGAATGTAACTTTTGAAACTCCCGTTAAGGCAAGATTTATAAAGTTCATCGTGGTTGATGCAAATGCATCCCGTGCCGCCTGCGCCGATATCACATTCTATCAGACCAAGGCAGAGCGTGATGAGGAACTTCTTAATAACAAGGAAAAGTATGTCCTTAAGATAGGGGATAACAAAATAAAGGTAGAAAAGGGCGATGGCAGCTACGAAAAAGAAATGGATGTGGCTCCCTTTATTGATGCAGCATCAAGCTCCACTCTCATTCCTCTTCGCGGATTACTCACCGAGATGGGTGCGGAAATTATCTGGAAGGGCGAAACGGAAGAAATTCTGATTTCTGCATCTTCGGGAAAGATAGAAATGCAGATTCAGAATAATCTTGTCTATGTTGAAAATCCCAGATATGGAATGGTGAGATATACTCTCCCCGTAGTTCCGAAAATTAAAAATTCCAGAACCTTTATTCCGCTTCGTTTTGTATCGGAGCATTTGGGTTATAAAGTCTCCTGGAATGGAGAAACTCAGGAAATAACCATAGAAAAATAATTAAAAGCCAAAGACGAAAGTCTTTGGCTTTTTTGTATAATAACGGCAAATAGTCACATAATAAAAAAGGTGATTTGATGTTTAAACTTATTTTGACGGGAATAGTTGCAGGCTTTGTAAACGGGCTTTTCGGTGCAGGCGGCGGAGTAATATCTGTTTTGGCTCTTACTATTATACTTAAAACAGAAAAAAAGAAAGCCCACGCCACAACGGTTATGGCAATTCTTACCTTTTCCTTAGTCAGCATTTTCACCTACGGGATAAAGGGGAATGTGGAATTAAGCACCGCTGTAACGGCGGGAATATCGGGCGCTGTGGGCGGAGCACTCGGGGCATATCTTCTTAAGAAAATTCCCGTAAAATATATAAGCAAAATTTTCGGTATCTTAATGATTTTATCATCCTGGAGACTTTTATGCTCATAGTTATAATTTCTTCTTTTATTGCAGGGATTGCAGGCGGGATGGGAATAGGCGGAGGTGCAATTTTAATTCCTGCACTTATCTTTTTTTCAGAATTAAGTCAGCACGTTGCCCAGAGCACCAATCTGATTTTTTTCATTCCGACGGCAATTTCGGCACTTGTCATACACATAAAAAATAAAAATATTGATATGAAAAAAGCCATTGTTCTTTCGCTCTCCGGCATACCCGGAGCCATAGCGGGAAGCATAACGGCAAATCTTACGGAGGGTGATATCTTGAGAAAAATGTTCGGCGTATTTTTGGTGGTATTCGGTCTTATGGAGCTTTTTAAGAAACAGGAGGCAAAGGAATGAGCTACGGCTGGATGATGGTTTTAAGAGCTTTTTTAGTGGGCGGTGCAATTTGCGCTGTCTGTCAGATATTAATTGACAAAACAAAGCTTACCCCTGCAAGAATCCTTACGGGGCTCGTATGCCTCGGAGTTGTGCTTGGGCTAATCGGTGTGTATGAACCCCTTGTGGATTTTGCGGGAGCAGGGGCAACCGTGCCGCTTCTGGGCTTTGGATATAATATGTTCAAGGGTGTAAAGGAAGCAATAAATACCGACGGACTCCTTGGTGTTTTAACAGGCGGTTTTTCATCCGGCGCGGCAGGGATTTCTGCCGCCATAATGGCGGGACTCATCGCTTCGGTGTTATCAAAACCTAAGATGAAATAAAGGCTTTGAAGAAATTCTTCAAAGCCTTTTTGTTAAAATAACTTTTGCCATATATATGTTACGTTTTCACCGATGAAAAACTCAAGATAGTGAAGATTTACTATTGCAGAGGAAATCATGACATCGGAAGAAAGAGGAGAAAGTGTGAAATATCTTACACCGTCAATTATTTTTAAGCTGTCAGCGCTTCCTTTTTCTATTACGAAAACATTTTTTCCGCATGATGAAAAATAGTCTTTTATAACGCGGTTTTCAAATTCGTCGCTTCCGAAAAGGGGGTGTTCGCTTAATATGAAAAGGTTAGGTGCCGATGTAACTGAAACGGCATTTTTTATTGCGTCCCATTGAGAAGTGGATGTTTTTCTTATTCCGCCCTTTCTTGTATCAACGGTTATAAAAAGGGCGTTTTCTTTTTCCTCCGAGGAAAAAGAGGATTTTGTTATAGTAATGTCTGCTTTGTCTGCCATCTTCCCATCTGCAAGGCGGGTAATTAAGGTGGATGTGTCTTCCGTCACAGCGCCGATTTTAATTGAGGGGGCAAAAGAAGATTTCTCCGATGAGTCAGAATATACATTCTTAGTTATAGCAGAGTATGGCATCGGCTTTTCTACATCATAGGATAAATCGTCGATGTAAATTGCGCCCTCGGCTCTTTCTTCGCCTTTCTGCCACAGGGCATAAAGGCGTTTTAATGTTAAAGGATAAGCCGTATTTTCAGGGACTTTTGCACTTAAGGTATGCCAGGTGCCGCCTTCAATGTTTTTACCGAAAGAAAGGCGCAGTTCCTTGCCGTTTCCGTCTGTCAGAAGAGCCCTCAGTTCATGGGGGTAATTGGCTTTGGAATATGCCGAAAGGGTAATTACATCAGTTCCTTCGGGCAAAACTACAGGCTCGGTTAAATTAATATATGCAGCTTTGGAATCCTCGGTTTCAGTGGTAAAGTCATAGCTCAGCTTACCGGAGCTCTTTCCCGAGGTATAATGGTTCGGGCTTTGTGTATAGCTTCCTCCAACATAGGATGGGTAGGATGTAAATGTTCCGGAAAGTGTATCGGAACCGTCTGTGAAAGTTTCTTTTTTGTAGCCTGATGCAACGGAAATATATGATTCAATATATCCTCTTTTAACGGTTATAATGGCGTTGCCCGGAGCAAGGGATGTTACTGTGTTTTTATCTGCAGCGATAACAGAAGGGTTATCTGATGCTATTTCAAAGGATGAAAGGTCATTTGCCTTTACAAAGTGCCCCTTGTTATCAAATATGTTTATATCGAAGTTCTTTGTTTCGTTCAATGAAAGATACATTGTTTTCGGCACATCTATTCCGGAAATTTCATCCACCACAAAAATTTCGGTTTCTGAAGAAATGTTTCCGCTTGTTGCAGTAATTGTTGCCAATCCGCCTTCAGATGCGGTAAATATGCCGTCATCGGAAATAGTCCCCTGCGATGATGTCCATTTTATTTCGCCTGTCACGGGACGCATGGAAGCGTTATGAGGGTGTGCTGAAACCTTAACGGAATCTCCTTTGAATACTGAATCTTTTTCGCTTTTAAGTATTATTCCGGATATGGTTCCGTCTTCATATGCTCCTTTATATGTCAGACCTATGGCGTTAATTATTCTTCTTGTTTCGCTGGGGGAATTTGCCTTATGGAGACTTTCGTCAAATACGGTTGACGCAAGCATGGATGTGGAGCCACCGCCATCTAAGTTTACTGCGGTATAACAGCCGATTTCATCCATAAGGGAAGCAAGCTCAGTCATGCTCATGCCACGGCTTTTTTCCTGTCTGCCGTCAACTGAAAGGAGATATAAGGTGTTTCCATCTTCGGAAATGCCTATGGCGCTTCTTGGGTTATAGCCTGATACTGTGTGGGAAAAACTTTTTAAGGCTGTTCCTTCAGAAACTAAAAGAGCGCCTGCTCCGAAGGCAATATCGGCGTTTTTAATATCAGGGGTTATATAGTAATCAAATTTTACAGGGTCTCCGACCTTGAAGTTTTCTGAAAGGAAGGGGTTGTTGCTTTCTGCCACAACCAAAACACAACCGTTTTCGGGGATGGAACAGGATGGCTGATTTCTCCGTATTTCCGTAACTATACCGTTATCTATTACAACTTCCATTACGTCGGCACCGGGGGCGGGGGAATTGCCGCCGTTGAATTCACTTGTATACATAAGAATATCGCCGTAATAGGAAGTGTGCTTATTAAGGTGCCTTATTTCATCATACTCCCAGTTGGGAGCGACAACCATTATATGAAAGTCCAGATAGCCCATGATGATTTCGTCGTTTATATAAGAAACTGTTGCCATAGTATCGGGATAAATGGGGGACTGGAGCATTTTGCCGTCCTTTATTTCGATGCCGAGAGAGATTGTTTTATCGCCTACATGGGAGAAAAAGTCAGCATTCAGTGATGCTACCACATTTTCTTCGGTTTTGGAAAGCGAGGCGTTTGTATCTGAATAATCCATACCATTTTCGGATTTGAGCAAGGTGAGTCCTACATTTTCATTTGTGAGATCGGCTTCTATATAAGAATAGCTTAAATTATGACCGGAATAAAATGATTCTGCCTTAATTAAAGTTATTCCCGAAGCAATCGGGATGCTTTCTTTATAGGTATAAATTTCGTTTGCTGATATGTGGCATAATAATAAGCAGATTATTATAAAAAGTGATACGAATTTTTTCATTAAGTGTTTGCTCCTTTTACATTTCTTATATTAATTGTAATATAGAAAGAGGGTTTTTGCAATAAAAAAATCAAAAAACTTTCTGAAAAATGAAGGAAATTGTTGACTATTATTTTATTATGGTATAAAATATAATAGATTGGATTATTATGTGTTTTAAAAGGAGGAGGATTGCCTGTGATAGGCGGAGCATATATAATGGTGGTCCTGGGAATTCTGATTGCAAAAGGCCTTGGATTTTTCAGAGATATGGTTTTTGCGGGAGTTTTCGGAACAGGAGCAGAGGCAGATATTTATTCGCAGGTATTCGGACTTGTTAACCTGATATTTACAGGAATTGGTGTTGCTCTTTCCACCCTTGTTATAAAAAATCTTAATAAGGCGGAAAATGCAGGACATGAAAAAGCTTATGCGGCATCATTTTTAAGAAAAAGCATTTTTTATCTGACGCTGGCAGCACTTGCCGTTGCGGCGCTTGCAAAGCCGATCGTCGGGATAATCCTTCCTGGAATTCCGGCTGAGGAATTCAACCTTGCTGTTAAAATGATGTATTTAATGGCACCGTCTCTTATTTTTGTGGTGGTTGCATATATCGTTTCGGGATTACTTCAGAATAAAAAGGTGTACTTTATAACATCTATAATGAGTCTTCCCTTCAATGTGGCGATAATCGCATCACTTCTTTTTGAAAATGTGGATATAATGACGGTCGCAATTGTTACCACGATAGGATGGTTCTTGCATATTGTAATTCAGCTTCCGGCGTTTTACAAAAAGGGATATTCCTTCTTTGAAAAGAAGGAAAGCACGTTTGTCAAGAAGGACAAGAGCCCTGAAATACTCTGGATATTCATATCAAATATGATGTTCCAGCTATGCGTCTATATTGACAGAGCGTTTGTGGGAGATGCGGCAACCTTCAACTATGCATCCAACCTTTTTATAACGATATCCAGCGTGTTTGTAGTAGCAATGTCAACTGTTGTATTTCCTTCTATTTCCAAGAATTACGAAGAAGGGCAGATTGACTACGTAAACGAACTTGTGAGATATATAATAACAATAATGGTTGCAATCTTCCTTCCGTTTTTACTGGTGGTCACCTTCTTCGGGGAAGATATTATAAGGCTTATTTACGAGCGAGGCGCATTCACAAGCGAGTCAACAGTTGCGGTATCAATGATGTTTATGATATACAGCTTCGGCGTTTTGGGATATGTAGCCCAGGAACTTTTTAATAAAATTTTATATCTTGCAGGAAAATACAAATATACTGTTGTGGGAACAATAGCTGTTGTGGTAGTTAATGTTCTTGCTAATCTGGGGATACAAAGCGCTGCGGCAGTAGGAATCATCGGTGTCCGTATGCAATCTGTTCTTACGGGAGCATCTACTGCGCTACTGCTTACTTTGTATGCAATAGGAATTGCCGTTGGTATCGGAAAGGTAATAGGTCCTTACTGGAAAAAGGAATTACTTATTGATTTGGGTAAAATATTTATTTCCGGAGCAATGGCTATAGCTGTATATTTCCTGTTTGATTACTTCCTTTGCGATTTTACACATGGGTATTGGAGTTTCCTTGTCCCGCTGATAATTTGCGGTATAACATATATTGCGGGGCTTTTGGTTACAGGAATGGTAAAAAGACTTATGAAAAGAGAAAGAGAGGCATAATTCATGAAGAAAATAAATACAAAAATTGTTGCCTGGATAATACTGGTCGTGATGCTTGCATCATTTATCCCTGGTGTTATTACAAGAATTGCCAATGAGAAGATAAATAAAAACGTTACGGTTTCTCTTCTCTATAATGATTTGAGAAACAAGGTTTCTGATGCAAAGCTTGAAGAGATGCTTGTTAAATACAGAGATGCAGGCGTTGATACCGTTTCTGTCATGGAAGACGATATAAATGCTCTTGTGGCGCGAGGCGATGTTACAAGTCTTAAATATCATGATTTGAGACATAAGTATGATGAGGAGAGCGTAGCTATAGCTAAGCTTCTCGGAGAGAATTATCCTGAAATTTCTTACGACACTTATCTCTTCATGATTAAGGATGAAGAGATTATAAAGAAATTTGATAAGGTTATTCCTCTTAAATATACGTCCTATGATTATAAGAGAATAGCCGATGTTGAAGGTATGATAATATATGCATTCCTTAACGGACGAGAGGCAATAAAGGATATAACTGTCGGCTATGATGAGGAAGTTATTGCAAAGCTTTACTCAATGGGTTATGACGTTGTTCTTTCGTATATTCCAAAGAACTATCCCAACCTTAAGCATCTTGACTATCTTGAACATCTTGTGAAAACATATGACATTGAATACTTGAACATAAAGGTTGGCAGCAAGGGTTACGATGAAAGAAAGGTTGTAAGAAAGAACTATTACGGCATTGCAGACATTATCAATGAAAACAATATGACTCTTGTGGTAACTGAAGATGCCAGCCAGCTTGCAAACCAGTATTCTTTCGGTTATGCCGAAATCTGCAGACTTGTTACTAAAAACAGCGGCGGAACCAAAAAGATTATAAGATCTTATGAAACTTATGACGATTCTCATGCGGACGGAACACATTATTTATACAGAAAGCAGCAGTTTTTCAATTCTGTAGTGGACAGAAATATAAGATTTATAACTGTTACACAGATAGCTCCCGAAACGGTAACCTATGATGAGGGTGCGGAGTATTCTCTTAAGGCAGCCAAGGAATTCATGAAGGATATACAAGAAGTTGGCTTTACTGTAAATGAAGCCCCGAAACCCTTTGACTATAAGGTTTATTCAAGGCTTAATGCGGCTTGCGCTGCGGTTATGGTCATTATGATGATATATCTTGCACTGGCAATGATATTTGAAAATGATTTCAGAAAGTTGTTCCTTGCTCTTTTGATACTTTCGGCTTTAGTATTCGGTCTTACATTTGCAGTCCCCAAGAATCTTCTCGGATGGTATGCTACATTATACTGTATTTCGGTATCATGCTTTGCTATGACAATGACACTCATTTTTGTCAAGAAATACATCCGTAAAATGAACACATTCCTTGGTATTTTGGCAACAGCAGCATTGCTTATAGCTATTCTTTGTGCAGGAGTGCTCGGAATGTGCACACTTCTTTCCGGTGTGGACTATTATATTAATAATGCAATATTCAGAGGTATAAAGCTTACGCTGCTGGCTCCGGTCGGATATACGGCAATAGCATATTATCTGATATTCATGTACAAAAAGGGCAAGAATTCCCTTAAGAATATTGATGTTGAAAAGACGCTTAACGCAGAAATTAGAGTTTACTGGCTTGTTGCGGCAGCGGTTATCGGTGTTATAGGTCTTGCATTCCTGCTTGTGGGAAGATATTATCTGATGCGAAGCGGAAACGTAAATTCCATAAGCGCTCTTGAAACTGCAATGAGAAATGCTATAACCGAGGCGTTCCCTGCACGTCCCAGAACAAAAGAGTTTATTATAGGTTATCCCTGCCTTGTACTTTTCGTTTACTATGTAAAACATTACAATACAAGAATTATTCAGTGGGGCTGCGCAGTAGGCGCATCCATACTTGCTGCATCTGTTACAAACACATTCTGCCATGTATTTACTGATGTGTCGGTTATGTATATGCGTGTTGTAAACGGTGTTATCCTTGGCGCAGTATTTGCAATTTTTGCATATGTTGCAAACTTTACGCTCATAAGAATTCTTAAGATACTGAATAACAGATTCCGGATAACCGAAAAAATCAGCAGAATAGAATTTCTTAAAAAATTCGGTTTTAATAAAAAAGCGGAGAATGAATAATGTCTGATATTGTTATATCCGGATATCACGGGTTTCGGAACAGCGGCGATGAAGCGTTGCTGTTTGCGATTCTTACCACATTAAGGAAACAAAAGCCAGATATATCCGTGACAGTGCTTTCTAAAATTCCTGAAGAAACAGCTCGCATTTATGGTGTTAAATCTGTAAATCGGTATAATTTTTTTGAAATCAGAAAAGAAATGAAAAAGGCAAAAATGCTTCTTTTCGGTGGCGGAAGCCTGCTTCAGGATGTTACAAGCAGTAAAAGCATAAAATATTACCTTGCAATTATATATATGGCGCAAAAGTGCGGGATTAAGACTATGCTTTATGCCAACGGGATAGGTCCTATCGTGAAAAAAGGAGACAGACGTCTGGCATCAAAGATACTTAATAAGGCTGATGTAATAACTTTGAGAGACGATAAGTCTGACGAGGAGCTTAAGAGTCTCGGAGTAACGAAACCTAAGATTGAGATAACTGCAGATCCTGCATTCACACTGGATACCGACCTTTCTTTATCCGGAGAGTATTATAAAAAAATGGCGGGAGTTCCCGGTGGAACAAGGCTCTGTGTTGTTTCTGTAAGAGAGTGGAAAAACTCTGTGGGAAATTTTTCGAAAATCATGGCAAAGCTTTGCGATTTTATGGTTGAAAAGCACGGCGTTTATCCGCTTTTTGTGCCTATGCAGTACCCGCATGACACCTTTATTTCGGAAGATATAATGTCAAGGATGAAGAACAAATCCTATATTATAAACCGTGAACTTGCGGTTCCGGAAATGTTTTCGGTGCTTTCAGAGGCTGAGTTTATTATAGGGATGAGGCTCCACTCTCTTATATATGCCACAACTCTTGAAATTCCCGCAATGGCGTTAGTGTATGATCCCAAGATAAGTACGTTTATGGAGTCTATCGGTCAGCACGACTGTGTAAACGTGGAGACACTTGATGAAAATGAAGCGGAAAAGGTTCTGGAAGATATAATAACAGGCAGAGAGGAAAGAAAAAATAAACTTAATGCAACAAATGCGGTGTTGAGAAAAAAGGCGGAGGAAAATGCACGGATTGCAATAAGCCTTCTTAAGCAATAACATGTATAAGCGGTTGTTTCGAGATGGAACAATCGCTTTTTTTGTGTCAAAAAATGTGAAAAAATAGGGATTTTGAAAGCTTATAAGATTGACATCAAATGTGATTTGTGATATAATAAATAATGGTATAAAGTGTAGAATGCATATATTGTGTGTAGGCGAGGAGAGATAATTATGGAAGTTACACCCTTTGAAAAAAAAGAATGGCTTGCTACCCCTAAGATGCACGGGGAAGGGGGGAAATATCTAAAAGAAGAAAACAGAAGAAA
>JAZSAR010000231.1:0-2585 GCA_045601965.1 Clostridia bacterium | reverse complement strand
AGTTTTATAGCCTCTCTTTTCGGAAGGTATAATTCCGTTTTCGTCAAATTTGCTTGAATAGAGAAATACCCCTACTCCCGCAAAGACGTTTATGAGCGAGTCTGCCTTTACGGTTATCTTTTCGGGTTTTCCCGTTATTCTGTAAGAATCGGGACGCATAGCTTCGTCTGTCTCCAGAACCAAAGTGAACTCAGCTTCTTCGGAAAGTTCCATTCCGCGTGCCGTAAGCCTTTTTAATACCGTATCGTAAACAGGCTTTAATCTTTCGTCCGAAACCAAGATGTTGAAAGTTTTCATTTTTATTCCCCCTTATACTTTGTTTACTTAATTATAGCACAGGAGAAAATTAAAATCCTTAAATTTTTTTACCGTTTTTCTGCCTTTTTTCTTTATTTTTTTGTTATTTTTTCAAGTGATATTCTGTACTTTCGTACAGAGTGATATTTTTGATAAATCAAAAGTGTTATTAAAACTATCGTTTTAGTTGTATTTTATTCGCCCATAAACTGCCGTAGGCAATACCACTGCGAAGCAATATCACTCGCCGCAAGGCGAATAAAACTGCCGAGTGTCCTTTAGAACACTCGGCATATGCCGCACGGTTTTAATTTTATACATACTGTATAAACGTTTCCCACTTTCCGCAGCCGCCGACGGAGCCGATTTCGATAAATGCCTCCGCTTCTTTATCGTTATCAAAGTAAAATTCAAATTTATTTTCTCCTCTTTCGGGAGTGAAAATGCTGCAGCAACCTCTGTGAAAAGCGGGAACATATTCTAATCCCGCCGCCCTTGCGTGGATTTTTTCACCGTTCAGGAAGGTATCAAATTTTGCCTTTCCGTTGTGGGAAATCCTTAAAGACCTTCCCCCTACCGCAGGAATAAAATTGAGGGTGTAGCGGTATTTTCCCTTTGGCACGGTAAAATAAGAATTCGGCGTTTCAACATCATACTTTTCGCCTGTTTCAAGATTTTCAACGTGATAGATTTTAGCATCGGGGAAGCCGAAGGAAGCATCCCAATTAAGTCCGTTTACGGAAAATGCAATATCAACGGGATTTATCTGAACTCTCTTTTTGTCCGTGAGCTTTTTAACGTTAAAGGCATATTCTGTTCTATCGCCGGGAGTAAGGTCGATAGCGAAGGAAGAAGGAGTTACTTTCACATTCTGCGATGTACCAAGGCTAAAGCTACCCTTTACGGCTTCATCTGTTCTGTTTTCAACCTTAAGCATAAAGTTGTTTTCCTTTTCATAGCAGTATGCAACAGTTTCGGGATATACCACGCTTACGGTGAGGGGCGTTTCTGAGATTAAAGCCTCTGTAAGTTCATAGTCCTTATCGATATGCCCGCTTAATCTGGGCTGTGCCATATTGTATGTTTTTCTGTCTTCCGGAAGATTTATGAATTTAACGTCTGACTTATAGTATTCCATTGCCTTTTCTGCGACAAATGCCACCTCGTCACAAAAATCCCCGATTGTAGCAGATTCTGTCACGTTTATCATATTGTAAGAAAGCACAAGTTCATCTCCGATTGGTTTTGTCCACTTTTCACTTATTCCTTCGGGATTAAGTATTCCCACAATAGAACCTACCGTTGCCGCAGTACAGTCAGCATCGTGACCTAAATTTGTAGCGGTGCAGATGGCCGTGTCAAAATCGCCCTTTGAATGAAGAAGTGCCGTTAAGAGAAAGGACACATTTATTGTTACATCCGTCCAGTTTTCCGAGCTGTAGTTTTCAAGTATTCTGCTTCGAACCTCAACCGGGTCCTTTGTTTCATTGTACCATTTAACGGCATCACGGAAAGCCCTTCCCATTTTCGCATCTTCGGGGATGTAGGAAATTGCCTTTTCAATCATCTTTTCAACATCTGTTTCAGTAAACGCCATACTTTCAAGAGCCGCCAAAAACATAATGGCGTGAATTCCGTCATCTGCGTGGTCGGTGCATCCGTCCTCAATTGAAAGCTTAACTGCAAGGTCAGGATTTCCGGGAGCGAGACACGCCCAGAGTTCACTTCTTATTGCCGCACCCATACCGCCATGGAATTTATTATTGTATCGTCCCGAAAGCGGCGCATAAATCTTTTTCGAAAAGTTGCCTTCTGCAACACCGTATTCATCGGGGAGATTTTCTTTTATGTACATCCTCCAGTTATCGCCCATTTTATGTCTGCTTACGGGAAATCCCGTGCGCATTAAAATTTCAAGAGCCGATACCTGCAAATCAAGATCGTCATTCGGTATCATTGTATCGGGAACGGGATCGTAAAAGGTTACATTACTAACCTGACATCTTCCCTCAAAGGGCATACCGAGTGTTCCGCCTACGGATTTACCTATAAAGCAGCCTTCAAGCTTTTTTCTGTATACGTCATAATTAAGTTCTTTCATTAAAATCACTCCTCTTACTTTATTTTATCGCCTTTTACAAATTTTGTAAATGATATTTAACGGCAATATAAGTTGACTTTTATTGACATTTCTGTTAAAATCGGAGAAAAGAGGTGATTTTTAATGACGGAAGAGAAAAATTATACCGGAGGCTTTATCGACGGAAAGTATTTTGTCAGAATAGGTC
>JAZSAR010000230.1:0-4805 GCA_045601965.1 Clostridia bacterium | reverse complement strand
TTTATTCCTTGCTCTTTTACTCATTTATATGCCTTCTTTTCGATTCCGATAAATGCGGAAATAGTTGTATCTTATAGTATATCACTAATATATAGTTTTGTCAAACATAAAAGCCTTAAGCAAGCGATGCTGAAGGCTTTTCGCTCTTATTTGTACTTTTTTTGTATGCCCGCTGTGTTTCTTTCCCAGAAAACCCCATCCGTATACCCCTGAATAGTTTTATCGGAATCTGCCATATCAAGCCTTTTTTCCGCCCAAACACAGTATTGCTCGCTCTGTTCAATCCCCACATAGTGACGGCCAAGTTTTTTCGCCGTAACACTGGTGGAGCCTGAGCCGAGGAAGGGGTCAAAAACCGTATCTCCCTTATTGGAGCTTGCAAGAATCAGCTTTGCAAGGAGCTTTTCGGGCTTTTGTGTGGGGTGCGCCGTATTTTCAGGCATGGACCAATAGGGAATTGATATATCGTCCCAGAAGTTGGACGGGCAGGTATTTCTGAAGTTTCCCTCCGCCGTTTCCTCCCAGTCCTTGGGCTTTCCCTCTGTCTTATATGGCGCAATCACCTTTCGCCTTATTTTAACATTATCAACATTGAATATGTAACTATCGCTCTTGGTGGCAAACCATATATCCTCCATGCCGTTTTTCCAGTTGGTAAGGGCGCCTCTTCCCTTTTCTCTCTGCCATGTGATGCGGTTTCGTAAAATAAAATGTTTTTTTATAAGGCTTCCTATTACCATTCCCGATTCCCAGTCGCAGCACACATATATGCTGCCTTTTTCGCTTAAAAGCGGATATAGCGCTTCTATCCATTTTTCTGTGTATGCGCCATATTCTTCCTCGCCGGTTTTCTTGAATTTGTTTCCACCGAAATCTTTGAAAAGATTGTAGGGAGGGTCAACAATTATAAGGTCTGCAAATCCGTGAGGCAGATTTTTCATAACCTCAAAGCTGTCTCCAAGAATGGTTTTATCAAGAATTTCTTCCTTTTTTGCTTTTTTCTCCAGTCTTATGCATTTTGCCAGATAGTTTTTTCCTTCTTCTACTGAAAGGTCTATCGTTTTGTTTCTATCTGCTTTCACTCTTCCACCTCTTCAGTAATTATAAGCTTTTTCTCTTTGTAAATTCTGCAAAAATCTTCATAGAGCGGATTTTTCCATGTTTCCCCGTTTACCGCTTTGTACGATGCTACAATCGCCTTGAAGGTTGCAATTTTATTCTTTTCCGTAAGGGACACACCGTTCCAGTCCCTCTTTGTGCCGCCTTTTATAATATCTTCCTTAAAGGTTGCCTCTTTTATAAAATCTCCGCCTTCCAAATCCGTCGTTCCCGTAATTTTAACCGGAAGGTTATTTTCATCCCATGCGACAAATGCAACAACTGCACTTTCTATGTCAGTTTCCGTGTTACTCTTAAGGCTGACCTTTAATATATCAGGATACAAAGCTTT
Organism: Clostridia bacterium; assembly: GCA_045601965.1. GTDB lineage: Bacteria > Bacillota > Clostridia > CAKSNL01 > HGM11501 > HGM11501. The sequence goes on along the minus strand of JAZSAR010000230.1, from coordinate 3,355 downwards.
TTTCGCTTCATCCTGAATAACATATTCTGTTCCGGAAACATAAAGAGGTTGTTTATCCAAAGCTTCGATAAGTTCCTCTTCAGTTATCTCCTCTTTATTATTATCGCTGAACGTTTCTTCTGCAGGAGTGAAGCTGCTGTCCATAAGTTCAATTTCCACATCGGAGTCTTCAATATACGGCTTTCCTTCAAAAAATCCGCAGAACTGGTTAAAATAGGGGTTTTCCCACTTATCGCCTTCAAAGGTTTCAAAGGAAAGCGCTATAGCTTTAAGCATGGAAAGCTCACAATCTTCGGAAAGCAGTACACCCTCATTTTCTCCGAAGATCCCCCCGCTTACCATATTAACGCTTGAAAAGTGTGCCTTTTTTACATATTCACCGCCGCTGTAATCCATCTTTCCTTTAATTTTCACGGGGAAGCCCGTTTCATCCCATCCCACAAAAGCAACGGTTGCATTTTTAATATCGCTGTCAGTGTTATTTTTTATGGTAGCCCTGATTTCAGCAGGATATACCGCTTCGCCGGTTTCCTCAGGGGCTATATATTCTGTTTCTGTAACCGCAAGAGGCAATGAGCGAAGCATTTCTTCAAATTCACGCAAAGTCATAGCCTGCTTAACCACGGTGTTTTTCTTTACCTGATTTTCCTCTTCTTCTATCGTATTTATACCGCATCCTGTAAAAATAAACGTCAACGCGGTAACAGCAAAAAGCAATTTAAGTATATATTTTCTCATAAAGACTTCTCTCCCAATAGTAAACATCGGTTTTTTCAACAAAATTCTACCATAAATCCGCCATGTTGTCAACAACAGGCACAGACAAAACCCCTGTTATCTTTTACGATAACAGGGGTTTTATACATCAATATTTTATCTTACAGACATTACCCTTAAATCCTTGACATAGTCATATCTGCTTCTGATTTCGGAAAAAGCAGCAGACTGGGATTCCGCCGTAACCGTGGTGCTTGTTCTGCTCCAGGATTTTCCGTCTCTTGAATGTGCAAAAGAAATCGAATATCTCTTCACGTTATATCATCCTTTCTTTACTATTTTTCTTAATCTTTATACATTTCATACTGCTGCATATAATGTTCGTATTTTTCCATATCTCCGTTTCGTCTTGCAACCTCAGCAGCTTTTTTTGCGGTATTTGCCATCATTTTTCTTCCTGTACCTCTTGTGCTATCGTCTCCTTTGTCAATTGCTTCAAAAACCTTATCGCTTGTTTCAGATCCGTCATCCCACATACTGCGTATTCCGTTTTTGCTTGCCTCCTTTACAGTTCCGAACAGTTCTTCTCCCAGCTCTATTCCGGCTGCAGAAGAGATTTCCTCCAAAACCTTTGATGCTGCTCCTGCAGCTCCTAAACCAACCGTTCCTACCACCTTAAGACAGCCTTTTAAAAACCCCATTTTCTTCGCTCCTTTGTATTTTTCTTATTATAAAAATGTTCTCATCCAACTGTGCAAGCCTTTACACCAGCCCCTTGGATGCTTGGGACAGTTTGAAATTGAAAGCGGTGCACCGTCCGTTGCATTCCTTATGGACTTATATCCGCAATATCTGCACTGATACAAAACCTTTCTTACTCCCTGAGTTCCCATTAATAAACACTCCTCTGCTTTATTTAATTATTTTTCCCGAAAATACCAATCAGGATATTTATAAAAATTGCTACAACTATTATTGATGCACTTATTTTGCAAAACGTCATCATTATATCAAGCCCCGTTATCCACTTAAGTAAAAGGAACAAAACAGATGCCGCAGCACTTGCCAGCGCCAGACGCGAAAGAAAATTTCCGTCGTCAATTATGCAGGCAATAATACCTACAATGATAAAAACAATTATCCAAAACCCCATAAATCATCTCTGCTCCTCCGCTTCAATATTGCTTCTTATCATTCTCCTGATTGTTTTTTCAGAATAACCGTATTTTCTGGCAAGCTCCTTTAAGTTTCCGCCGTCAAATTCCCGTATAACAATTTCCTTAATGGAGTCCGGACTGTAAAGGCGGACGGGAAATGTAATCTGCTGCCCTTTGAATATCAGATAAATTTTGAGTGTAGCATCTACTCCTACTATTTCGGCAAGTTCTTTATATATGCTGTTATAGCAGCTAGCTTCTTTTTTCAAATCCCCCACCTCTATATAGTATCCTACTATTTCTTCGGGGAAATGTAAAATTCCGTTTTCCTTGCATTTGTCCGTAAGCTCACCCTCTTGCACTCAATTATGCATCCAGTGTAGCAAAAAAAGAGGACATATGTGTGTCCCTGTGAAATAAAATAAAAAGAGGTTATGGCATTAACCATAACCTCTTTTTATGCTTATCAGTATTTAATTTCGTAATTGATTCCGGTAATTCCGGGTACTGCGCCCTGCTTTATCTTTGCTTCGTTATCAACGTGAGCAAGAAGCCATTTATTTTTAGCGGTGATGCGCTTATCCGTGGGCTCTTCCGTGAGGGCTGTGTTTGTTCCTTCGGGGAGGAATACTGCGCAGATAAAACCAAAATCGCTTACCTGGCTGGGGCAATAGTGAAGTGTTGTTGCATAAAGCTCAACCACGGTTCCTTCCGGCACGAAAAACGCCCTGAAGGAGGATGAGTCGATTTTGCCATCAACAATATCCCATCTGTTACCTAAAATCAAAACCATATCGGTGATTGCGATATTGATTTCCGTTGCGGTGTGCCATTCGGTTGCATTCATCATACTTGCGTGGCCATAGCAAACGCCTGCCTGCATGGGAAGATAGCCGTAAACATTTTTGGCGATTTCCTTTGTAACGGAAAGCTTTTCAAATGCATCTAAGGAAGGCTTGTAGATGACAGCCTCCGGCATTTCAAGCTTTTTTCCTTCTGCTACGATTTCAGCGGTATCGTACTTAAGCACTTCGCCGTAAATTTTAAATGCATCGTCGAAAACGGATAAAATTTCAATATCCTTATTGGCTTTTTTTAATTTTTCAAGCATCACTTACACGCTCCCAAAGCTTAATTATTCAATAACTTCAACCTTTACATCGGGGAAGTATTTCATAGTCTCAACTAAAACCTTTGTAAGGCTTCCTTCGATTTCTGTTACATGGTGGATGTAGGGACCTTCAACAAGTCTTCTCTCCCAGAGAGGAAGGTTATTGAATTTTGCCCAGAGATATGTACCGAATGTATAGGGACCTTCTGCGCTGTCGCACTCGCCCACAATGATGGAATAGTTTCCGTGCTCCTGATCAAGTCTTGCAACTGTGTAGTGACCTTCCTTAACCTGGAACCACTCTCTCATATTCTTGGAATAGCAGGGCTCGTCCTTTCTGCGGAGCGAATAGCCAAAGGGACCGCAGTGC
>JAZSAR010000229.1:0-3453 GCA_045601965.1 Clostridia bacterium | reverse complement strand
AGAGTATAAAAATTTCATATCGAAAAAGCCTTGGGATTCAAACCTTTTGTTTTTCCTACTAATACTATTACGCCCCTCATTATGCCGAAACAATCGAGCTTCTTTTGTGTTGCGATGTAAAGGGTTCTATAAATATTGGTATGATAAATCAAAGAAATCAACCGAACAATAAAGAAAAAACACTAATATCGTACAACAGGGGTTGTAAAATATTAGTGTTCACAGAAATTAGCTTGTTCTCCTATATAGCAAGGATATCCTTGCCGTAAGCTTTGTTAAGGTGACACAGCCTCGATAGCGTCGGTAAAATAGGCTTTTTCCATAAAATATCCACTTTTATGGATATCCTCGGTAGGACAAACAAATACCCCTATCGGTTGTCGCTCCTCGGGGCGACAACCTAAAAGCCGGTAAAGGTTGGCCAAGAGGGGTATTTCTGTAATTTTGCGCCGGACGCGCTAATGAATGGTGGAGGCGACGCTTCACCTTTCATTATAGAGTCATTTGCTATATGGATATCCTTGGTGTGTCGAGTGCAGTAGCCAGGATGGTGAGGAAATCCATTAATGAGTTTGAGCGTAATTTTATACTATTTTTTCATATGCTTAACTGCGCTTATTTTTGCCATGCATCGCAAATGAAAGTACATCATCCCGTTACCGTCCATTTGCGAGCTAACACCTTATCGTCACAGGTTTCCCCAGTGCCTTAAGTTCATCAATCTTAGCTAAGGCTCTTCCGAGTGCCACAGCCTCACTTTGAGTAAGCTTATCTGTTAAGAAACAGTCCTTGTGCACAGAAGGATGTTTCCCGGGTACAGTTTTATTTATGGTCTCAACAATGATATCCTCAACACCTTTTTTATAATAGGGATATAAAAGTCCGTCAAGCTGAAAGCCTGCACCGTCACGGATGTAAATTCTTGATGCACAGTTAAAGAAAGCCGTCCACTGGCATACCTCGTGGAAGATTTTCGGAGCGCCAAGTCTTATGTTTTCGCAGACCTTTTTCATTTCGGAAAGGCTTTCTCTTATTTCAGTTCTTTCTTCCGTTTCTAAAAGCTCACCGATTTTTTCAATATGTCGGTCTATGAACCTGATTATAGCCTTAACAACTTTTTCTTCTGCATCGTAGAAATCAGATTTATCGGGGTTAATTTTTCTGTATTTTTAAATTTTTTCTAAAAAACCGCCGAATCCAAGCTCGAATCCGATGCGATAGTCGCAGGCAAAATGCGCATCTCCGTCAATGCCTGTCTGTATGTTGTATTTCTCCTGAAGAGGCTTTAAGTCGTCATACCCTGCTTAAAATAAAGGACGAAACCCATTTGGAGCGTGCTGTCCCCGCACCTTTGCGAAAGGCCCTTTCCTATATAAAACAAAACTGTACCGAAAAAATTTCCCTTTCCGACATAGCAAAGCATTGCAACTTAACCAAACAGCAGATTATAAGATATTTTCGTTCGGAAATGAATACTACACCTATGCAATATGTAACAGAGTGCCGCTTAAATCGTGCCATCGAGTTATTTTTGACCAGAACTTTCAAAACCGTATCCGAAGCGGCAAATGAGGTTGGTTTTTCAGACCCCCACTACTTTTCAAGGGCGTTTAAGAAATTTAAAGGGGTAACTCCCACAGAATACATTTTGAAAATCAAAAGCTTTGACGAAAAAAAGCATCTTGAAGAATGATAAAACCTCCGTGGGAAATTTTCCACGGAGGTTTTGCTTATTTATTTTTTAGCATCTCGGATAAGCCCTGCTAAAATAGATATAATTGAGAAAGCACTTATAAATGCCGTAGGAACTGATACTACCCATATTGCATATATGAGCCAAAGCGAAGTGCTTACAAGATTTAATAATCTTAATTTTTTAATATCATCCTGCCAGAAACCTATAAGGGCAAAGAGAGAGCCTGTTACGGGCAATAACGACTTGAATCCCGAAAAATCAGGAATTGCACAAAGTATGATGAAAACCGCAAAAAAGGCTAAAGTTATATTTTTCCATTTGCCCATCTTTTCTTTTTTAAGAAACAGAAGATTTCTTATGGTTACAACAATATTAAGCAGCGCTCCTGTATATGTTTCAAGGAGTATAAGATGTGTTGCAAGAAATAAATCCATGGTGGCTTTTGCAATCACTATCTTTTTACGCGTATTCTGTGTATAGATAAAAATTGAAATTAAAATCGGAATAATTCCTATAATCTGTGCGGCTATCGCCTTCGGGTTGTCAAATCCCGAAAACAGCCATTCTTTGAAAACTTCCATTTTTCCGTTCCTTATTTAATTACTATAAAGTCACCTGCAGGCACGGTTTTGCCCATATAAGTCTTATCTTCTTCGGAGAAGTTACCTGCTATGGTTACGCCGTCTTCGTATATTGCCGCTTCAACTCCGTCGCCCGTAATAACATAGTCTTTCATATATATGAGCTGTCGGTCCGCAAATTCTTTGTATTCAGCCTCTCCTTTTGCAATTGCATCGGTTGCTCTGTCAAGGCTTTCGTTGCTGTCAACCTCTAAGTCAACAGTTCCCATCCAGTCAGAACCGTCGCCCTTGAATCGGGAGTAAATGTAGAAGGAAGGCCTTCCTCCTCGTAAGAAGAATACAAGTCTGTCACGGGCACTTTTAATTGTATAGTTAACGGTAGGACTCATGGGATTATAGAGTATAATACCGTGATAAACAAGCTCGAAAAACGGGATAAAGTTTCCGCCGAAGGGAGGCACCATTCCGAAACTTGCGCCAAAGCTTACATAAAGACCGAAGTCAAGTTCGGGAATTGAAAAGTCATATGTGCCTTCGGAAGAAAATCCTCCGAGAGCTTCCTTGGTATCCTTCATAATGCCAAGATATTCTTTAATTCCTTCTTTTTCTGTGCAGGGGTGTTCTTCAGAGTAGCAAGTATCAGGCTGTAGAATAGAAATCTCGTCGGTATAATGCATTCCGTTTACGCCAAGGGCTTTTATTTTCTCTAAATGCTTTTTATTTATTTCTCTTTGCTTTTTGGGACAAACTATATAAGGATATCCTCCGCCGTAGTCACCTCTCTGAAGATAGGTTCCGTCATCTCTTACTGTTATATCGTTCCACTTAAAGCAATCTGCTACCTCATAAGCATCCAGAGTACTTATATGGAGAGAAATTTTGTAGCCTAAAGATTTTACATATTCTATAGTTTTACGAAGCTCTGCCTCACCGCCCAGCATAGGCTCTACCGGGAAAAGCTGAGGGAATCTTCCGTCGTGTCCCGATTTATTCCAGCCTACAAGCTGAAGGTCAGCACCTTCAACGCCTTTGGCTTTAAGGCTGTCTGCAATATCCCTTACTCTTGCAAAGGTAACGGCTCTATGCATCATAGGTTCGTTTCCTGCGTGCTGATGCTTTATGGGAGAAGGACTTTCCTTCCACGCCATTCTGATACGGATTAAGGGATGCTTTCTT
>JAZSAR010000228.1:0-3558 GCA_045601965.1 Clostridia bacterium | reverse complement strand
CATTTTCAGAAGAAGATTTTAAATTATAAGGAGAATTGTTATGGATTACTTAAAGTATGGAATACTCGGCCTTGTTCAGGGGCTTACAGAATTTTTACCAGTTTCAAGTTCAGGCCATTTGGCTATTTTCAAAAATCTTTTGGGTGAAGACTTTGCAGACCTCGGTCTTACATACGACATACTTTTGCACCTTGCCACCCTCTTTGCGGTATTTGCCGTTTACTACAAAGATATTTGGTCTCTTATAACGGGCTTTTTCGCATTGGTAAGGGATATCTTCAAAAGACAGGTTAACCTTGATAAAAACCCCGGACAGAAGTTTGTAATAATGGTTGTTATAGCCTCCGTCCCCGCCGCTTTGGTAGGATTTTTGCTTGGCGATGCAATTGAAGCCCTTCCCTTTATTTTCGTAGGCTTCGCCCTTATAATCACCGCAGTTGAAATGATAATAAGCAGCAAAATGAAGCCCGGAACCATCACACTTGAAAACGCAAAGCTTAAGGATTCCATTCTCCCCGGTCTTTTCCAGGGATTTGCAATCCTTCCCGGTATATCAAGAAGCGGAAGCACCGTAACAGGTTCCATTTTAGCAGGACTTGACAGAAATTTTGCAGTTAAATTTTCATTCATCATGTCAATTCCCGTAATCCTCGGTTCTGCGCTTTTCGATATCATAGACATCTTAACCGGCGCGGCAGATGCACCGCTCTGGGGCCCTACCGCTCTTGGTATGATTATAGCCGCAGTTTCCGGCTTCCTTTCAATTAAATTTATGATCAAGCTCTTTTCAGGAAATAAATTCAGATATTTTGCTTACTACTGTCTGGTTGTCGGCATAGCTGTTATTATCTGGCAGCTTTGTGTAATTCTCTGATGAGAATATAAATGGAGGTATGAATTTTGGCACAGCAGCGAAGAACTATCAAAAAAGAAACTGCTCCTGCTAAGAAAGCAGTGGAGGAAAAAGCAGAAAAGCCCCATCTTCCTTCTTCTACAAAGAAGGAAATTGCTTTTATCGTGCTTTTCTTTTCTTCGATTTTACTTATACTAGGTATCTACGGCACCGACCTTACGGGGAACGATGCCGCCTCTTCTGTGGGAATAATTACCGGTGAATCCATAATAGGCCATCTGGGGGTTATTGTAAAATGGCTCTTTACCGGGCTTTTCGGCCCTGTGGCTTATGTACTTCCCATTTTATGTATTGCCGCAGGACTTTATATTGCTAAAACCAGAAATTCCGAAAAGTCCAAAAGCTTTGTATACATTTCCGGAGTGATATTTACAGTCTGCCTTTCGGCATTATTTTATGTGTTCCAGTATGTACCGAATAATCAGGCGTTTAACTTGAAAGAATTCTGGAGTTTCGGAACCTTAAGCTTCGGCGGCGGAATATTCGGCTCACTCCTTGGCTATCCCCTGGTTTTCATCGCCAAACAGGTGGGGGCATCAATTATCATTATCGCCCTTATGCTGATTTCCTTTATCGCCATGACCGACTTTGCAATTACAAGAAAAATTGCATCATTGGTAAGAGCGGCTAAAGAAAGCGGTAAAAACAAGGCAGAAGCCGAAGAAGACAAAAAAGAAAATCCAGAAAAGGCTCCTTCGCATCCTGTAACTGAAGATGTGACTCCTAAAAAGAAGAAAAACCGCTTTACCGATGCGGCAGAAGATATTGTTCCCATTGACGAAGGGAAAAAAGAGACCTATGCAAACCTGATGGAAGAGGTTGAAAAGCTTCCCAAAACCGGTGAAAAGATAGAAAAAGAGGATGATTTTGCCCCTATAAAAATATTTACGGACAAGCCAAAGGAAAAAAGTATAAAGCCCTTTAATCCTCCCAAGGAAGACCTTAAAAAGGATGATGATATCATCCCCGGAGCAGATGACGAAGAAATCCTTCCCGAAGGCGAAGTCATTGTTAAGCCCAAGCGCTTAGAGGGTGAAATCCAGGTTGAAATCAGCCGTGAAAACATTGAAATCCCTTACACTTTCCCGGATACCTCTCTCCTCAATAATATAGATATTTCCGAAGACAGGACAAATCCCCAGGCCCTTCGTGAACTTTCCGTAAAGCTGGTTGAAACCTTAAAAAGCTTTAATATCGACGTTAAAGTCCTTGAAATCAGCAAAGGTCCTGCCATTACACGCTTTGAGCTTCAGCCCACGGCAGGCGTAAGAGTAAGTAAGATTACAAGCCTGGCTGACGACATTGCCTTGAGTCTGGCTGCAACTGCAGTAAGAATTGAAGCTCCCATCCCCGGAAAAGCGGCAATCGGTATCGAAATTCCCAACGAAAGCGTTGCAACGGTTTCTGCCCGCGACGTCCTTGAATCCAAGGAATTTACCGAGAGCAAATCAAAATTATCCATTGCCCTCGGCCGTGATATCGCAGGCAAATGCATCGTAGGCGATATCGCTAAAATGCCCCACGTATTAATTGCGGGTGCAACAGGTTCCGGTAAGAGCGTATGCATAAACTCGCTTATCGCCAGCATTTTGTATAAGGCTTCCCCCAACGAAGTAAAGCTTATCATGATTGACCCAAAGGTGGTTGAATTAAGTGTTTACAACGGCATTCCTCACCTTTTAATCCCCGTTGTTACCGATCCCCGTAAGGCTGCGGGCAGCTTAAACTGGGCTGTTCAGGAAATGACCACCCGTTATAAGTTCTTTGCGGACGAGGGCGTGCGTGACCTTAAAGGCTACAACGCTCTTATGGAAAAGGAAGGCAGGCCCCGTCTTCCCCAGATTGTAATTATAATAGACGAGCTTGCAGACCTTATGATGGTTGCCCCCAAGGATGTTGAAACCTATATCTGCCGTCTTGCCCAACTTGCAAGAGCCGCAGGTATGCACCTTGTAATCGCAACTCAGAGACCTTCTGTAAACGTAATTACCGGTGTAATCAAGGCAAACATCCCTTCAAGAATTGCCTTCGCGGTTTCAAGCTACATTGACTCCCGTACAATTCTTGATACTAATGGTGCCGAAAAGCTTCTCGGCAGAGGTGATATGCTCTATTATCCCATGGGTGCAAACAAGCCCACAAGAGTTCAGGGCGCATTCATCTCCGACGAAGAGGTTGAACGTCTGGTTGAATTTGTTAAAAAAGATTCCGAAGCCGTTTACGACGAGGATGTGTTGGAACAGCTTGAAAGAGCCGGCGAAGAATCAAGCGACGGTGCCGACGAAGAAGAAGCAAAGGAAGCAGATGCCCTTCTTCCCCAGGCTATCGAAATCGTTATCGACTCCGGCCAGGCATCGGTATCTTTGGTACAGCGAAAGCTTTCTGTCGGATATGCCCGTGCCGGAAGGCTGGTTGACCAGATGGAAGCCCGCGGAATCGTTGGCCCTTCAGAGGGCAGTAAGCCCCGCAGAGTGCTTGTCACCAAAGCTGAATATCTTGCAATGCTTGAAGGAAGCGGATTAAACGAATCCAAAACAAACGAAGATGAAGATGACGGCGATATTATTATGCCGGTTACTTCCGAGTACCCCGCCGAGGATGTATATATCCCGGACGAAGATGAAGATGACGAGGATGATATAATA
>JAZSAR010000227.1:0-6649 GCA_045601965.1 Clostridia bacterium | reverse complement strand
GTACAAAAGGGAGACAGGGTGTTAAAGGGGCAGATGATTGCAGACAGTAAAGAGTTTGTTTCAGCACCCATTCACGCCAGTGTATCGGGCACGGTTGAAAAAATCGAAAAGGTAATCACCCAGAAGGGCGATATGGCGGATGCCATTATCGTAAGAAATGACTTTGCCGAAGAATCGGTTGAGCTTCATCCCATCCGTCCCGAGGGCTATGTTACCAAGGAGGAGCTTATTAAGGAAGTCCGCAGGGCAGGTATTGTCGGAATGGGCGGTGCAGGCTTCCCGACACATGTTAAGCTTGCAACGGATAAAAAGATAGACACAATTATCGTAAACGGCTCCGAGTGCGAGCCTTATCTTACCAGTGACTACCGTGTACTGGTTGAAAAGCCCGAGGCTATGATTGACGGACTTGATATAGTTATTCACGCCTACGGTGTAAAAAACGCTATAATTGCAATTGAGGATAATAAAAAGGACGTTGTACCGTCTCTTACCAAAAAGCTTAAAAGCTCAATGAAAATCAAGGTTCTGAAAACCAAATATCCTCAGGGCAGTGAAAAGCAGCTTATTTATGCGGTAACCGGAAGAATAGTTCCCGAAGGCGGTCTTCCTGCAGATGTGGGAGTTTTAGTACTTAACGTTGATACCATGGCATCAATAAGCCGTGCCATAAGACGGGGACTTCCCATAACAAGAAGAACGGTTACGATTTCGGGTAAGGCTGTTAAAGAGCCCGGAAACTACTTCGTAAGAATAGGTATGAGCTTTGAAGAAATCTTCGAGGCGGCAGGCGGATTTGTAGAAAAGCCCGCAAAGCTCATAACCGGCGGACCTATGATGGGCGGAGCCATTTACTCACTTAAAATTCCCTTTACAAAAACCAATTCGGGAATTTTGGCTCTTACGGAGGCTGAGCTTGGCACGAAGGACGAAGTTCCCTGCATAAGATGCGGAAGATGTGTTGAGGCTTGTCCCATGGGACTTATGCCGGTTAGCCTTACGAAGTGCATAAGAGAAAAGGACTGGGAACAGGCTAAAAAGTCGGGACTTATGTCCTGTATAGAATGCGGATGCTGTGCATACACCTGTCCATCGGACAGAAATCCCGTGGCGGTAATTCGCCGCGGTAAAAATGCAATCCGCAGCGGAAAGTGAGGCGGAATAAATGGAAAATTTTGACGAAAAAAGCTTGATAGTTTCCGAAACACCGCATTTACGGAGCTATAAGAAAACACAGAATATAATGCTTAAGGTGTTTCTTGCTCTTTGCCCGGCGGCATTTTACGGAGTATATGTTTTCGGACCGAGAGCGGCAATTATGATTTTGGTATCAATTGCAGCAAGCCTTTTATCAGAAACGGTTTACAACAAGATAATGAAAAGGAAAAATACCGTTTCTGACGGAAGTGCACTGGTTACCGGAATGCTTATCGCAATGAACGTATCATCGTTAATGCCCTACTGGCAGGTGGCGCTCGGATGTGTTTTTGCGATAATCGTTGTTAAACAGCTCTTCGGCGGCCTTGGCTGTAACTTTATGAATCCCGCTCTGGCAGGCAGAGCATTCTTAATGGCATCCTTTGCGGGAAATATGACCTCCTGGGCAGTTCCCTTTGATAAGAGCTTTAGCGCGGCAGATGCGGTTACGGGTGCAACACCCCTTGCTCTTGCATCAGAAGGAAATGCAGCATCCCTTTCCGATTTATTCTTCGGAAATACCGGCGGATGCATAGGTGAAACAAGTGCTCTTTTACTTATTTTGGGCGGCATTTACTTAATTGCGGCAGGTATTATAAGAATACATATGCCCTTAAGCTATATCGGAACAGTCTTCGTACTTACCCTTTTTGCAACAAGCTTTGATTTTACACTGACGCTTAAATATCTTCTTTCCGGCGGTCTTATGCTCGGTGCATTCTTTATGGCAACTGACTATGTGACAAGCCCCATAACAGGAAAGGGAAGAGTGGTCGGTGGTATCCTTTGCGGTATTCTTACCGTAGCAATAAGAGTTTACGGAGGATATCCTGAGGGCGTAAGCTATTCGATTTTACTTATGAATGCGGCAACACCTTTGATTGATAAGGCTTGCCGTCAGAAAAGATTCGGGGAGGTGTCTGCATGGAAAAAGAAAAAACAGGCATAATTTCTGTTGCCTTAAAGCTTTTCATAATCTGCTTTGTGTCAACACTTATCCTGGCGTTTGTAAATACCCTTACCAAGGATATTATTGAGGAAAACAGCAAAAAAGTTTTTGCGGAGGGCTGTGAATATGTTCTTCCCGGTGCAGACAAAACTGAGGTTATTGACTTTTCAGCTTATCTTCCCGGTGCTGAGGCGGCTCTGTCCTATGATGCGCAGGGCTTTGTGATGGGTATTTCCATAAAGCAGAGCATAAAGGGTTATAACTCAGGTCTTGTGCTTATGACAGGCGTTGCAAGAGACGGGGTAACCGTTACAGGTATAAAGGTGCTGGAGCATTCTGAAACTCCGGGACTTGGCGCTCTGGCTGACAGCGAAAACTTTACAGAGCAGTTCAGGGGAAAGGTGGCTCCGCTTAAAACCGAAAAGGACGGCGGCGAAATCGTTGCCATAACCGGTGCGACAAAGACCACAAAAGGAATAATTGACAACGGCGTAAATAAGGCAGTGGCGGCTGCCTCGGAATATTTTGCAAAGGAGTGGATTGAATGAAGCTTTTAAAAGACAGCCTTAAACGAGGTATAATAACTGAAAATCCCACCTTTGTACTGGTGCTTGGTATGTGTCCCACACTGGCTGTTACAACCACCGTGGCAAACGGTATCGGTATGGGACTTTCTGCAACAGTTGTATTAATGCTTTCAAACTTCTTTATTTCACTTCTTCGTAAATTCATTCCACAGAAGGTAAGAATTGCGGCGTACATAGTTGTTATTGCAAGCTTTGTAACAATAGTTCAGATGCTCCTTCAGGCATATTTCCCTGATTTATATAAGAGCCTCGGAATTTTCATTCCCCTGATAGTTGTAAACTGTATAATCCTTGCTAGAGCCGAAGCTTTTGCATCAAAGAACGGCCCCTTTGCATCTCTTCTTGACGGGCTTGGAATGGGACTTGGATTTACGGTTTCCTTAACACTCATTTCGGCAATAAGACAGGTTTTGGGTTCGGTATTAAACATCGGATTCTTCACCCTTCCTCCCGGAGGCTTTTTAGTGCTGGGACTTCTTCTTGCCGCATTCGGCGTACTCAGCAATAAAGGAGGTAAGGATAAATGATAGCAGAACTTTTTGCAATAAGCCTTGCGGCAATACTGGTTGAAAACTTCGTATTGGTGCAGTTTATGGGAATCTGTCCTTTCCTCGGCGTTTCCAAGAAGGTCGAAACAGCCCTTGGTATGGGCATCGCCGTTACCTTCGTAATGGCTATATCAAACCTTCTTACATTCATTGTTGATAAGTATGTGCTTAAGGCATACGGATTTGAGTATCTGCAGACGATAGTGTTTATTTTGATAATTGCGGCACTTGTTCAGTTTGTTGAAATGTTTTTGCAGAAATCACTTCCCACGCTTTACGCATCCCTTGGAATTTATCTTCCTCTTATAACAACAAACTGTGCAGTATTGGGTGTTGCAATTACTGCGGCAGAAGATTCAGAGAACGTGATTACTGCAGTATGGCAGGGTGCTATGGCAGGCGTGGGCTTCCTTCTTGCAATACTTCTTCTTGCAGGCATAAGAGAAAGACTTGACGATGAGAAATACCCCAAGGCTTTAAGAGGCTTCCCGATAGCGCTTATTACAGCATCGCTCCTGGCGATTGCGTTCTTAGGCTTCTCGGGCTTTACGGTAGGTTAAGGAGGGCGCATTATGAATTTTATGGATATTTTAACCCCTGCATTGATTGTGGGCGGAATAGGTCTTTTCTTTGGCGCACTTCTTGCCGTTGCGGGAATTATCTTCAAGGTGAAAAAGGATGAAAGAATTCCGTTGATTGAGGAAACTCTTCCCGGTGCAAACTGCGGCGGATGCGGTTATGCGGGATGCTCCGCTTATGCCGAAGCGGTTGCCGCAGGCGAAGCACATTGCGACCTCTGCTCTGTCGGAGGAGAGGCTGTTGCTTCCTACATTGCGGAAATAATGGGCGAAAAATCTGAATTTGTAAAAAAGTTTGCCTTTGTGGGTTGCGAACACGGTGCGGCAGACAGATATGTGTATGAAGGCGCACAGGACTGTGTTTATGCGGCGCAGCTTTCAGGTGGGCCCAAGAGCTGTACATACGGATGTATCGGTCTCGGTAACTGCGTAAAGGTTTGTCCCACCGCTGCCCTTTCTATGGTTGACGGAAATCCCCATGTCGAAAGGGATAAGTGCACGGGCTGCGGAGCTTGTATGAGAGCCTGTCCGAGAGGACTTATCAGAATAGTTCCCGAAAAGGCAAAGCTTGCGGTTTCCTGCAATTCTCACGATAAGGGCGCGGCAATGAGAAATACCTGTCCCAACGGCTGTATCGGTTGCGGAAAATGCGAAAGAGTTTGTACCAACGGGGCTATCAAGGTAGTGGATAATCTGGCACAGATTGATTATGACAAGTGTATTGCCTGCGGTAAGTGCCTTGAGTCCTGCCCCAAGAAGATTATTAAGTACATAATTTAAAAACCGAAGAGGGAGAAATGCACTGCATTTCTCCCTTTATTTAAATGAAAACACTTGACTATTGGATGATTTTGTAATAAAATATAGATAACTATGTTAGGAGGTAAAAATTATGACTAAAAGATATCAGGACGCAAAAGAAATCTATGCAAAGCTTGGCATTGACACAGATGCTGTCATCGAAAAGCTTAAGACAATTCCCGTATCCCTTCACTGCTGGCAGGGCGACGACGTTATCGGTTTTGACCACGACGGCCCCTTAACCGGCGGTATTCAGACAACAGGTAACTATCCCGGTAAGGCAAGAACTCCCGAAGAGCTTATGGCCGATATGGAAAAGGTTATGAGCCTTTGCCCCGGTATGAAGAAGATAAACGTACATGCTTGCTATGCAATTTTCAATGGCGAGTTTGTTGACAGAGATAAGCTTGAACCCAAGCACTTTGCTCCCTGGGTTGAACTTGCAAAGAAGCATGGCATGGGACTTGACTTCAACCCCACATTCTTCTCTCATCCCATGGCTGACTCAGGTCTTACCCTTTCAAGCCCCGACGAAAATGTTAGAAAGTTCTGGATCGAACACGGTAAGGCTTGTATCAGAATTTCTGAATATTTCGCAAAGGAAACAGGCGTTCCCTGCGTAATGAACATCTGGACAGGTGACGGATTCAAGGATATCCCCGCTGACAGAATGGGCCCCAGAGTTCGCTATAAGGAATCCATCGAGGAAATCTTAGCTGAACCCTTCGACAAGAATCTTGTTAAGCCCTGTGTTGAATCCAAGGTATTCGGTATCGGCGTTGAAGCTTATACAACAGGCTCTGCTGAATTCTCTCTTACATTTGCAGCAACACATGACGGATGCTTACCTCTTATGGATAACGGTCACTATCATCCCACAGAGGTTGTTTCTGACAAGATTCCCGCACTCCTTGCATTCTTCCCCGAAATCGCACTTCACATCACAAGACCCATCAGATGGGACTCTGACCACGTTGTGCTTTTCGACGACGAGACAAGAGAGATGGCAAAGGAAATCGTAAGAAACGATGCTCTTGACAGAGTTTATATGGCTCTTGACTATTTCGATGCTTCCATTAACCGTATTGCAGCCTGGTCTGTTGGTCTCAGAAGCTGGCAGAAAGCACTCCTTATGGCTATGTGCACACCCAATGCAAAGTTCAAGGCTCTTCAGGACGAAGGCAAGCTTACAGAGCTTCTTGTTATGCAGGAAGAAGTTAAGACACTTCCCTTCGGTGATATCTGGGCTGAATACTGCGAGCGCTGCGGCGTAAAGGGCGATGCTTCCTGGTACGACGAAGTTGTGGCATACGAAAAGGACGTTCTTTCCAAGAGAGCGTAATTGATTTTACTTAAAATAAAAAAGATGGACGGATGACCGTCCATCTTTTTTATTGTGAAAGTCCGTAAACTAAATATTTTCGGACAAAAAATTGTGTTAATTTATTTATAATACTTTTCGTTTTCGTATAGCCTCTACTACAATAACAGGGTTATTATACCATATATATAGCATGAAATCAAGTGTTTTTTATTAGCAAGAGGGGTAAAATGAAAAATTATCCGTCAGCATTGCAGTCAAGTGAAAGGACGTGTTATTTATGGCTCGAAGAGGGGAAAATATTTATAAACGCAAGGATGGGCGTTATGAAGGAAGGTATATAAAGTATTATGATATATCGGGAAAAGCGGTTTACGGATATATTTATGCAAAAAGCTATTCGGAAATAAAAAATAAGCTTATACAATGTAAAGCTGAAAAAAAGGTAGAACAAAGCAATTCGGGAATGTTACTTTGTGATTGGCTCATTTTATGGATATCGACACAAGGAATAATAAAGCCCACAACAGAAAGAGTATATAAAAGCCATATTAAAAATCATATTATTCCTAAAATCGGAACTATTCCTCTAAAGAAATTAAATCACGGGCTTTTGCAGAATTTTATTAATGATCTTGAATTATCTCCATCAACTGTTAAATTAATAT
>JAZSAR010000226.1:0-6914 GCA_045601965.1 Clostridia bacterium | reverse complement strand
CCTAAAAAGCGACGGCACCGTGGTTGCGGTGGGAGCTAATGGCTCCGGCCGATGCGATGTTTCTTCCTGGAGAGACATTGTGGCAGTTTTTGCAGGCGTTTCCCACACAGTAGGGCTAAAAAGCGACGGCACCGTGGTTGCGGTGGGGTTGAATGGCGACGGCCAATGCGATGTTTCTTCCTGGAGTGACATTGTGGCAATCTATACAAGCGATTGGCACACAGTAGGCCTAAAAAGCGACGGCACCGTGGTTGCGGTGGGAGCTAATGGCTCCGGCCGATGCGATGTTTCTTCCTGGAGTGACATTGTGGCAGTATCTGCAGGCGATGACCACACAGTAGGGCTAAAAAGCGACGGCACCGTGGTTGCGGTGGGAAGTGATTTCTCCGGCCAATGCGATGTTTCTTCATGGAGTGACATTGTGGCAATCTCTGCAGGAGAATTGCACACAGTGGGACTTAAAAGCGACGGCACCGTGGTTGCGGTGGGAAGTAATTACTCCGGCCAATGCGATGTTTCTTCATGGAATTTATTCTGATAAAAAGAAAGCTACGGAAGGTAACTTCCGTAGCTTTCTTTTTATATATTCTTTATCTGCCAGTCGATTGGTGACTTAACTAACGAAATTAATGTTTCGTTTGCTTTGGAGAAATGCTTACAGCCCATAAAGCCGCGTGTGGCAGAGAGGGGAGACGGATGTGCCGCTGTGAAGATATAGTGCTTATTTTTATCAATAAGCTCCGACTTTGAAATGGCGTGCCGTCCCCAGAGAAGGAAGATTATGGGATCATCTCTTTCGGATAAAGCGGAAATCACACGGTCGGTAAATATTTCCCAGCCCATACCCTTATGGCTCATAGGCTCGCCTTCGCGGCCGGTCAGCAAGGTGTTTAAGAGTAGCACGCCCTGCTTTGCCCAGTCAACCAGGTAACCGTTATTGGGAATATAGCAGCCAAGGTCGTCACGAAGCTCCTTATAGATATTAACCAATGACGGGGGAGCGGGGATGCCGGGGCGCACCGAAAAGCACATTCCGTGAGCCTGACCAACCTCGTGATAGGGGTCCTGACCGATGATTACGATTTTTACATCCTTATAAGCCGTTGTCTTTAATGCGGAGAAAATATCGTGCATATCGGGATAAACCGGCCCTTTTGCATATTCTTCTTTTAAAAACTGACGGAGTTTAAGATAATACTCCTTTTCAAATTCGTTTCCTATAATATTGTCCCAGTCGTTACCGAGCTTTACCATAAAAACATTCCTTTCAATGGGTAGTGATATATTTAGAACAAATGGTTGTAGGGTTCGGCGGTTTCCGACGAACCGATAATATTTTTAACGGGACATCCTTAAGGCTGTCCCCTACAATGCATATTCGTTATAGAAGAGAGTAAAAAATGCGGGTGCTTTGCACCCGCATTTAATAATATCGTCTTTTTGTGAAACCCGCTTACTTCGTTAATGCGAAGGATAAAAGCTCTTACATGAACTTTCTCTTGCGAGCTGCCTCTGATTTCTTTTTACGCTTAACACTGGGTTTTTCGTAATGTTCTCTCTTTCTTACCTCGGAAATAACGCCTGCCTTAGCGCAAGAACGCTTAAAACGACGAAGAGCACTGTCTAATGATTCATTTTCTTTAACTCTGATTTCTGCCATTGTAAATATCCCTCCCTCCGCAATTGCAATTGGCGAAACAAGTTTCGCCCCGATAAAATGTGCGGGATTCTAAAAGTGATAAAGAGATTATACATTATATTTTTAAATTAGTCAAGTCTTTTCGAGAAAAATATTATTTTTTTCTTTTTAAATATAATAAGCAACATGAAAATATAGGAAAACAAGCCGGAAAAAGCAGATATAATCATGGAAACAAGCGGAAAGACGGAAGAGGTAAATGTATCATAATGAAAATAGGCTATGAAGGAAGAAATTAACGCAGGTAAAAGCGGAATTAAAGCCTTATTTAATAAACCGCCGGATTTTATAACGGAAAAGGCGGATTTGGCTGTGGGAATAAGAAGCAGAATATTGGAAATAATATACGAAAAAATGTAACCGGAAATTCCTGAAAAGGGAATAAGTATCACCGTGAGCAGGAGATGAAGGGCGTTTCCGCTAAAAGAATAATAAGAAGCCTTTTTAGCCATAGAAGAAGCGTTTAATATCGCCGTGAATATGTGCCTGAAGGTTGCGAAAATTGCACCAAGGGACATAAGGGGGAGAAAAAGCGCCACTCTTGAATCGGAAAATATATATTCCGATATGGGGCGCGAAAGGGCTGCCATAAAGAAAAAGGCGGGAAAGGAAAAAAGAGCGGTTACGAAAAGTATTTTTTCAACCTTCCGACCTACGGCACCGATATTTCCGACAGCCAGGTTTGAAGATATGAAAGGTACTAAATTTACGGACAAAGCGCTGGTGAAAACCGATGGCAGAAACAAAAGAGGCATAACCATTCCCGATATGACACCGAGTATTTCCGTTGCTTCGCTTCGCGTAAAGCCGTACATGGTGAGCATGGCGGGAATCAATATATTTGAAGCGGAGGATAAAAATGTTTCGGCGGTTTTGGATAGCGTCACAGGCACGGCAGTATTAAGAAGCGACGGGATTCTTTCTTTTATATTATAAGAGCGGATGCTTTTGGTGCTTTTGCGGTAGGAAAAAAATAAAATGACAAAACTCAAAAGCTCCCCTGCAAAAATGCCAAAAGTGAGAACAGCCGATGACAGTGTGACGTTTCCTTTTGAAAAGAAAAGGATGAGAAGGACTACGGCACTTATTCTGAAAAGCTGTTCGGCAATTTCCGTAAAGGCGGGAATTTTTACCTGACCGTCGGCATAGAAGGCGGATTTATAAATGTTTTCAAATCCGGTTATTAGAACAGCGAAGGCTAATATTATCAATGAAGGAAAGGTTCTTACATCGCCGAGCATAAGAGAAAGGGTGGGGGCGAGGAATAACAAGAGTAAAAAGAGTATGGCGGAAATTATAAAAACCAAAAATAGCGAAGCTTTCGTGGCGGTTTTAGCATCTTTTCTGTCGCCTTTGGAAAGAGATTCCGAAACATCTTTCATTGATGCTACGGGAAGTCCTGATGCAACAAGGGCGCAGCAAACCGAATAAACCGGGGAGATGAGCGCAAAAAGCCCCAAGCCTCCGGCACCTATAAAGCGGCTTAAAAATATGCGGTATAAAAATCCGATAAGCCTTGTTACGGTGTTTGCCCCGGACATAAAAAGGGTATTATAAGTAAAAGATTTTTTCTTCAAGTTTCAATACTTCCTTTCGTGTGAATTTTTTAAATATTATGATGAAAAAATTGACTTTTCTTAGGATTTATGGTAAAATAATATTGTTATGTCAAAATAAGAAGGGGAGTTTTATGATGAAAAGAATAACGGCGTTGGTGCTTTTTATGGTATTGTGTATTACCTTATGCTTCACGGGATGCAAAAAGACCGGGGAAGTTATTAACGGTGAGGTTATAATCACAGGTCCCGGTGGAGAAGTTCTTTTAGAAAATGAAGTAAGCATTGAAAAAAATGGCGCCAGCGCAGCGGATGCTGTGATTGCGGCGTGCTCCGATAAGAAGTTTGCATACACTTATGAAGACGGAATGTTTGATAACTTTTCCGGTATCGCATCAACCATGGAGGATGGATGGCTTCTTTACGCAGACGGCGTACTTGCAGAGACCGGGGCAAAGGAAGTTTTGCTCGAAAACTCCTTCGTGATTGAGTTCAGATATGTTAACTATGCCGAAAGTTTTAATTTGGAATAAAATGCTTAAAAAACTCTTGACAAGTTTCTGAAATGATGGTACAATGCATAATTGTATGGGTATGTTTAGAAAAAGGTGATATAAATGCTGGGTGAATTGCAGACTCAGGATAAAACCGTCGGGTTAAAGCAATCCATTAAGAAAATAAGAAGCGGTGAAGCTAAAAAGGTTTTTATCGCTCTTGATGCAGCACCGGGGCTGGTTGAAGAAATAAGCTCTGCGTGTCTTGCAAAAAATATTCCGATAGTTGAAGTGTCGGAAATGAAAGAACTTGGCAGAGCCGCAGGAATTGATGTGGGCGCTGCTGTTGTTGCTGTTTATTAACGGGCATTGCCTGTTAATATATAAAATTTTATTCAGGAGGTGAAAGATTAATGCCTACATTTAACCAGTTAGTCAGAACAGGCAGATCCACAAAGGTTACGAAGTCTACTGCTCCCGCGCTCCAGAAGGGTTTTGACTCTCTTAAGAACAAGGCTACAGACCAGAGCTCTCCCCAGAAGAGAGGCGTATGTACCTATGTTAAGACTAAGACCCCCAAGAAGCCTAACTCAGCTCTTCGTAAAATTGCCAGAGTAAGACTTACTAACGGTACAGAGGTAACAAGCTACATCCCCGGTGAAGGTCATAACCTTCAGGAGCACAGCGTTGTTCTTATCAGGGGCGGAAGGGTACGTGACCTTCCCGGTGTACGTTACCACATCATCAGAGGTGCACTCGATGCTTCCGGCGTTGCAAACAGAATGCAGTCCAGAAGTAAGTACGGTGCGAAAAAAGCAAAGGCTAAGAAGTAATAATTAGCCGAATTGTTCGTGCATGTTGTTCCGTAGGCGGAATAACAAAAATTAGGTTGTGCGGTCTACGGATTTTTATAGATTGCACTTACAAGATGAAAGGATTCTTGAGTACCTATGAATTCATTATTAAAAATTTATGAAGGAGGGAAGAACAGTGCCCAGAAGAGGATTTGTTCCCAAAAGAGATGTTTTACCGGATCCCATGTACAATGATACAACTGTTACAAGACTTATCAACAACATCATGCTTGACGGCAAGAAGGGTGTTGCACAGAAGATAGTTTATGATGCATTTGACATCGTACGTGAGAAGACAGGAAAGGAGCCCCTCGAAGTTTTCACTCAGGCAATGGAAAGCATTATGCCCGTGCTTGAAGTAAAGGCTAGAAGAGTCGGCGGTGCGACATATCAGGTTCCCATGGAAGTACGTCCCGAAAGACGTCGTACTCTTGGCTTGAGATGGCTCACAGTATATTCCAGAGCTCGTAACGAAAGACATATGTGCGAGAGACTGGCTAACGAAATCATTGACGCTACAAACGGACTTGGCGGAGCTGTAAAGAAGAGAGAAGATACTCATAAGATGGCTGAAGCTAATAAGGCGTTTGCACATTACAGATGGTAGTATTACCAAGGTAGTAACCGACGAAAGGAGAGATATTTTTGGCAAGAGAAGTTTCACTTGAAAAAACCAGAAATATAGGCATTATGGCCCACATTGACGCCGGAAAAACCACCACTACTGAAAGAATTTTATACTATTGCGGTAAAATTCACAAGATTGGTGATACTCACGACGGAAATGCTACAATGGACTACATGGAGCAGGAACAGGAAAGAGGTATTACAATTACCTCCGCTGCTACCACAGCCTATTGGAAAGATCACAGAATCAATATCATTGATACCCCCGGTCACGTTGACTTTACCGTTGAAGTTGAAAGATCCCTTCGTGTTCTTGACGGAAGCGTAACAGTTTTCTGTGCAAAGGGCGGTGTTGAACCCCAGTCTGAAACTGTTTGGAGACAGGCTGATAAGTACGGCGTTCCCAGAATGGCATTCATCAATAAGATGGATATCATGGGCGCTGACTTCTACAATGTTGTAGGAATGATGAAGGACAGACTTCAGTGTAAGCCCGTGCCCCTTCAGCTTCCCATCGGTAAGGAAGATACTTTCAAGGGTATCATCGACCTTCTTACCATGAAGGCAGAAGTTTACTACAACGATGACGGAACCGACGTAAGAGAAGAGGAAATTCCTGAAGATATGAAGGAACTTGCTCAGCAGTATCACGATGAAGCTATTGAAGAAATCGCTTCATTTGATGATGAACTTATGATGATGGTTTTAGAGGGAGAAGAACCTTCTATAGCAGACCTTAAGAAGGTTATAAGAAAAGCAACAATCGCTAACGAAATCATTCCTGTATTCTGCGGTACAGCATACAGAAACAAGGGTGTACAGCCTCTTCTTGACGCAGTTATCGATTATATGCCTGCTCCCACAGACATTCCCGCTATCAAGGGTACAACCTTAGACGGTGAGGAAATTGAAAAGCATGCATCTGACGATGAGCCTTTTGCAGCTCTTGCGTTCAAGATCATTGCCGATCCCTTCGTAGGTAAGCTTTGCTTCTTCAGAGTATACTCAGGTACACTTGCAACAGGAAGCTATGTTCTTAACTCTACAAAGGACAATAAGGAAAGAATCGGACGTATACTTCGTATGCACGCTGATAAGAGAGAAGACCTTGATATGGTTTATGCCGGCGACATCGCTGCAGCAGTTGGTCTTAAGAACACCACAACCGGTGATACTCTTTGTGCAGAGAATTCTCCCGTTATCCTTGAATCCATGGAATTCCCCGAGCCCGTAATAAGAGTTGCCATCGAACCCAAGACCAAAGCAGGTCAGGAAAAGATGGGTATCGCTCTTGCAAGACTCGCTGAAGAAGATCCCACATTCAAGGCTTACACAGACGAAGAAACAGGTCAGACAATTATCGCTGGTATGGGTGAGCTTCACCTTGAGATTATCGTTGACAGACTTCTCCGTGAATTTAAGGTAGAAGCTAATGTAGGTAATCCTCAGGTTTCTTATAAGGAAACAATCAGCAAGAGAGTTGACATTGACCATAAGTATGCTCGTCAGTCCGGTGGTCGTGGTCAGTACGGTCACGTTAAGATTATTATGGAACCCCAGGAAGCAGGCAAGGGTTACGAATTTGTTAACCAGGTTGTCGGCGGTGCTATTCCCAAGGAATACATTCCCGCAGTTGATGCAGGTATCCAGGGTGCTATGGAATCGGGTATTTTGGCAGGCTATC
>JAZSAR010000225.1:0-8032 GCA_045601965.1 Clostridia bacterium | reverse complement strand
ATAATATGAAAAAAATAATTTCTTTAATTATGACGCTTTGCCTTATATCTTCTTTTGCAGTATTATCGTCTGCGGAAAACGCAGGAACAGTAATTCCTTTTAGCGAGGACTGGGTAATTGAGGCAAACTCAGAAAGCAACTCTGATGCTAACTCTGTTATGCGGGCATTTGACGGCTCAAGAGACACCTACTGGCATTCCTATTTCAGATTTGAAAACGGTGCAGTGGTTGAAAAGGCGGAATATCCCCATACAATAACGGTAACCTTCCCGGAGAAAAGAAATGTATCCGGCTGGCGTTACACCACGAGAAACGATAACGCTTCGGGCATATTCTTAAGCTATGAGATATATGCAAGTGAAGATGGGGGCGAATTCAAACTAATATACAGAGGTGAAATGCCCGAATATGCAACGGGGATTAACGTGGCGGAATTTCCTGCGCACGTGGGCTCCTGGGGCAATGTTTCAATGAAGACGATAAAAATAGCGGTAACTGAATCAAGAGCAGGTCACGGAACAGCAGCGGAAATCGAATTTTTTGAAAACGGCGAGGGAGAAACGGTAAAGGAAGACGTTACTTATTCCGAAGAATCTCCCTACGGGGATAAGCTTCCGACTGCAGGCTGGAGTGTTAGTGCAAGCTCAGAAGCTGCAGGAAACTCTGCAAAGCTTGTTATTGACGGAAACAAGAAAAACTACTGGCACACACCTTTCGGTTTTAAAGACGGTGTGACTATTCCTGCAGACTATCCTCATTTTATCGAAATCACGCTTCCGGAAGTGACAAAGGTTTCAGGACTTTTGTACTATCCCAGAACCGATAATGCAGTTGGCTCCTTCCAGGATTATAAAGTTTACTTATCCGCCGACGGAGAAAACTTTACCCTTGAAAAAAGCGGAACATTCCCTTATCAACCGGGTTCTGCGGCTGACTTTAAGCCAAGCTTCGTTTCCTGGGATGAAAAGGAAGTAAAGGCAGTAAAGATAGAGACGGAAAGAGCGCTCGGCAATCACGGAACCTGCTCTGAAATTGAGCTTTACTCGGGTATTGCCAAGGTAAAGGAAGAGGTAAATCCACTTGATTTTGAGGGCGAAGCGGGAGCACACGCTACAAAGTGCTATGTAAAAGATAAGTCGACGGGAAAATCCAAGAGAGGCGTATCCTTCGTAAGTCGGGAAGGCTTTAAAGCATCCGTAAGCTCCGATCAGAGCGCAACCATATCGCAGATGTTTGACGGAGACAAGACAACATACTGGCATACAAACTTCAAGGCAATCGGCGGCGATATAAAGGAGCACGACCTTCCGCCGCACTATATCCTCATTATACTTCCCGAGGCTACGGAAATATCGGGATTATCCTTACTTCCGAGACAGGATAACGTAACTGGAAGCTTCTTTAATATAAATATCTATGCAGCGGAAAATGACGAGGATGAGTGGACGCTTATTAAAGAAGATTATGAGTGCACAGGCTCAACGCAGGTTAACGAAATTTATTTCTCGGCAAACATAAAGGTTAAAAAGCTCCGCATAGAAGCAACAACTACAAAGAGCGGCTACGGAACAATGGCGGAACTGAATCTTTTTGAAAAGGACAGCACCAAGGATACCGTGGACTATGCAACCTTTAAAGAATATGAAGAAAAACACGCTCTTTATAAAATAGACAAAACCCTTTTTAAAGCAACAAGCAATGCAACAGATTGGGACACTCATTCTCCCTCTAAAATTTTAGACGGGGCAGAGGATACCTTCTGGCAGACGGTAGCCCTTGACCACGGAACAGTTGCAACTCTTACAATCGATATGGGTAATATCTATGAGGTAAAGAGAATCGACTGTGTGCCGAGAGAAACCGCAGATTTTCACGGAGCCTGGCTTAAGGCAACACTTTATGCAAGTGCAGACGGAGAGAACTGGGATGCGGTTTTAACCGATGTTACCTTTGAAAAGAGTCTTGATATTAATGAGCTTGAGTTTGAAAAGAGCATAAAGGCAAGATATTTCGAGTTTGAAATTTACGAATATTTTGCAGACAGAGTTTCCCTTGGCGAAATGTACTTCTATCAGGACTTGGCAGGAAAGAAAGCCTTTGAAGAAGAAAATATGGAAAAGTATATCCTTAAAATCGGCTCAAAGGAAATTTCCTACAAAAATAAAGGAGAAGAGGGCGTGAAAGAAATTGACGTCGCTCCTTTCATTGTGAATGGTTCCACCATGATACCGCTCCGAGGCTTACTTGAACTTATGGGCGCTGAAATCACATGGTACGGAGATGACCAGAGCATCGACATTGACAACGGCTCATACTTCATACATCTTCAGATTGACAACAAGCTTGTGTATGTAAAGCACCCCTCTTTCGGTGATATCAGATACACCCTTTTGTCAATTCCTGTAATAGTCGAGGGAAGAACCTTTATTCCGTTAAGATTTGTATCGGAACAGCTTGGTTATAACGTAGAGTGGAATGGCGAAACTCAGGAAATCACAATCAGCATAGGCTGACAAAAAGAGGTTTACTCTTTTTAGAGTAAAGCTCTTTTTTATTTAAAACTATGCAGCTTTCTGTATTCTTTCGGAGTTTTACCGGTTTCCTCTTTAAATACTCTTAAAAAATTTGAAAGGGATGTAAAACCTGAATTAAAGCATCTTTCGGTAACTGACATGGTGTTGGAACTCAGGAGAAATCCGGCACTTTCTGTTTTGCATTTATTTAAATAGTCAGTATAAAATATATCGGTATATTGCATAAAATAACGGAATATTGGAGAAATTTTAGCGGAATAGTAATTGACATAAAGTGTATGCAAGTGTTATATTTATTATGAAAGAATTACCTGCTTTAATTTTAAGGAGGCACAATTATGAAAATTTTTGAAAGAGAAAGTCGACTTGCACCTTTTTTCTGGCTTCACGGAGAAAGTGAAGATGTATTGAAAGAGGAAATAGAGGCTATATATAATTCTGGAATCCGTGCTGTGTGCTTAGAGTCCCGCACTCACGAGGAATTCGGAGAAGACAAGTGGTTTTCTGATGTGCGCTTTATCTTAAATGAGTGTAAAAAGCGTGATATGTTTGTGTGGATACTTGATGACAAGCATTTTCCTTCCGGTTACGCCGCAGGCGCACTTGAAAAAGAAAATCTTGATATGCGTGCATGGGGAATCACGGAAGTTCACGTTGATATTCCGGGCGGAATGGATGATATAGCCCTTCTTACGGAAAGGCATATTGGAAATGAAGAAGAGCTGCTCGCCGTTATCGCCTGCAGGCATATTGAAGGAAGCGAGCTTCTGACAGGTGAGGCGATTGACCTTACCGATGATGTCGAGGACGGAATGGTTCATTTTTCGCTTCCCGAAGGTATGTGGAGAGTATTCTTCATAAAGAAAACAAGAGCGGGAATATATCTATGGGCACTTAAGTACATAGATATGCTCCGCCCCGAGTCGGTGCAGATATTTATTGACAAGGTATACGAAAAGCACTATGCAGCTCTTAAAGATGAATTCGGAAAAACCTTCCTTGGCTTTTTCTCTGATGAACCTGCCTTTCACAATGGGGCAGAGGCTATGGTGAAAACCGGCACACTGTTCAGTCATCATCCTTACGGAAACTCTGTCATGGACTATCTTAAGAAAGCCTACGGTGATGAAACAAGAAAAAGGCTTCCCGGGCTCTGGGCAGCTTTTGATGACGGAAGAGAAGCTGAAATCCGCTATGCCTATATGGATTTTATTACAAAGGAATATAGAAACAATTTCTGTAACCGTATTGCCGACTGGTGCCACGCTCACGGTGTTAAGTACATTGGCCACGTAATTGAGGATAACCGAATTGATGCCACAACAGGAAACGGTTGCGGACACTATTTCAGAGCACTTGACAAGCAGGATATGTCGGGAATAGATGTGGTGCTGGATCAGATTATCCCCGGGGTTAAAAACTGTAATAATGCAGGGCCTACAAGCTATAAACATATGAATTACAACTTCTTTAAGTATATGCTTGCAAAGCTTGGATCTTCCATGGCTCACCTTGACGCAAGAAAAAATGGAGAGGCAATGTGCGAAATTTTCGGTGCTTTCGGATGGGTTGAAGGAACCAGGACCATGAAATGGCTCTCTGACCATATGCTGGTAAGAGGAATAAATTATTATGTTCCCCACGCCTTTTCTGCAAGGGAAAAGGATAAGGATTGTCCGCCCGTATTTTACTATCGCGGGCAGAACCCTCAGTATAAGTATTTCAGCAAAATTGCAGGCTACCTTGAAAGAGGCTCAAGCATCTTAAAAGGCGGACGTCACGTTGCCGACTGTGCTCTTTTATACGATGCGGAATTTATATGGATGACGGAGGACAGACTTCCTCTGGAAAACGTGGCAAAGGAAATTTATACCCATCAGATAGATTTTGACATAATTCCGTCAGATTACCTTGATAAAGCAGGTGTAAAGGACGGAAGAATTGAAATAAACGGCGAAAGCTTCAATTCGCTTTTGGTACCCTACGGAAAAGTAATAAACTCCGAAACGGAGGATAAGCTTATTACTCTGAAAAATAAGGGTGCAAGGGTTGTTTTTGTTGATAAATGCCCTGAAAATGCAAAGGAAAGCTATGAAATTGTACCGCTTTCTTCGCTTGCAGACTTCCTTAAAGAATCAGGCACAGATGTTTCTATTGATATTGAGTGCGAAGATATACATATTCTTCACTATGTAAGAGATAAAAAAAATATTTATATGGTAACCAACGAGGGGATAGATAAGACACAAACCTTTACTCTTAAAACCTCAAAGCCTATAGATAAATGTGCCCTTTACGATGCTATGGAAGACGGACTTTTTGATGCGGAAATGAGCGATGACGGCGTTAAGCTAACTATTCCACCATACGGTTCTGTGTTTGTCATAACGGATACCGATGGGGAAGAGAAAATACCGAAATATGGCAAGGAAGAAGAACTTTTGCTTAAGTATAAAATTTCCCTTGCTGAAATAAACAGCGAAAACTTTGAGTTTTATAAAGAGACGGATAAGCTTTTCAACATTACAGGGAGAGGAGAAAAGACTCATTTTTCAGGCCATATTCTGTATGACACCGTGTTTAATGCAAAGAAGGGTAAGTACATTTTAGACCTTGGCTATGTGGGAGAAATTGCGGAAGTTACCTTAAACGGCAAAAATCTTGGTGCAAGAGTTATTCCGCCCTACAGTTTTGATATATCTGAAGCTCTAAAAGACGGTGAAAATCATCTTCTTATTGAGGTTACCAACTCAAATGTATTTAAAGAGCGTGATATGATTTCCTCCTTTATGCGAATAGAGCCTTCAGGACTACTTGGACCTGTCAAGCTTAAAGAAATGCTATAAAGTATCACAATGTAAAAGCAGTAAATCGCATTCAGCGATTTACTGCTTTTTGCCTTCCCTCGTGATCTATTTCATAATTATCGTAGTATATCATATCGCCGACACTTTTAAAAGAATAGCCTTCTGAAACTAATTTGTCAAGTATGGAAGGAAGGGCGGAAGCTGTATGCTTCGTACCGTTGTGGAAAAGAATAATAGAGCCGTTTTTAATTTTTGGCATAATTCGTTTTATCATCTCATCGCCCGTTAAATCTTTCCAGTCAAGGCTGTCTGCATCCCACTGTATCAGGGTTCTTCCGGAAGATGTTGCGGCTTTTACAACGGTGTTGTTATATTCACCGTAGGGAGCACGGAATATGGGGATATTTTCACCTGTTATAGCTTTTATAACATCATCGCATTTATCCATATCTGAAACAAGCTCTTCTTCCGGAAGAGAGTTGTAATGTGCATGGTTATAGGAGTGACCTGCTACCTCGTGCCCCGAATCGTGAATAAGCTTTACACTTTCGGGATATTTTTCTGCCCAGGAACCCACAACAAAGAAGGTGGCACGGCAATTATACCGGGAAAGCGTATTTAAGATAAGCGGAATATCCTCTGCGGTCCAGGCACAGTCAAAGGTTATTGATAAGACCTTTTCATATGTTTCAACGGAGTATACAGGAAGTAATCTTTCTTCCTCTGCCATGGGAGAGAGTGAGGCAACAAGCAGCAGCGCTACTGAAAAAAGAGCAAGTAAGATACATGCAAAACGGTATTTATCCAAAACAAAAATTTTCAAAAAAATCACACCCCGTTAAATACTATGCGGAGTGTGTTTTTTTTATTACTTCTTTTCAAAAATACAAACAGCCATTTTTACGAAGAGTTCTTTTAGTAAGGGCAGTTTAGCAAAAGGCGCTAAAAAACCTCTTAATGGAACTTCTTTGTAGTAAAGGATGTTGAAAGGAACTTCCTTTTTAATTTTCTTGAAACGCTTTAATGTCATTTTATTAATATAGGAGAAATATTCCGTTCCGTCTTCCTTTTTTGAAATTCTGAAGTTTATTCGGTTTTCGCCGTCGGGAAGGGGAGAAACAAGCTCCTTATAAGCCTTTATAAGCGTTTTTTCCGAGAAAAAGAGGTGAACCCAGGGAATGCCGATTGCATCGCTTAAATGGGCACCTGTGGGATGATTGTAGGGCGGAAAGTTTACATAAAGTCTCCCGTTCTTTTTTAATATTCTGTAAGCTTCATTAAGAACACCGACGGGATCTGCCACATGCTCCATAGCATCATTCATAATGATTACATCAAAGCTTTCATCGGGAAAATCGGTTTTTGCGGCATCGCCCGTTACAAAGGTAAAAATGTCAGAAAGTCCAAGCTCGGAAGCTAAGTCGTATGCTTCCTTTTCATAGCTTTCCACGATATCCATACCTGTGATATGGCTTGCACCCATCTTGCCGTAAAACATGGTTTTACCGCAGGCACCGCATCCGATATCGAGGACGGATTTTCCCGTAAACATTTCCTTTGCATCCTTGACAAAAGGGGAATCAAGGTAAAACTTTATGGTGTTTTCACCCTTTTCGTACTGCCACTTTGCATAGGTTGTAATCCCGTCGTTCTGAAGGTTAAAGGGATGAACGGGAAGGGGGAAAAGCTTGTTTACGGCTTTTAAGAATTTAACACTCATTTTTTAATTCTCCTTGCTTCGGTATAGAAGCGTTTTTCTTCGGCGTGTCCCATTGAAAAGGTTTTCTTGGGAAGGGGGCCGTAGGTGTTTACGGATGTGAATAAATCTTCTTTCTTAAGGCAGGGGGCAAAGAATGCTATATTTCCGTCGGCATTTCCCATCGTAAGGGCTGTTTCATAGCCGTGAATATAGTCTATCTTCCCTCCGTTTTCCTTTGCATATGCTTCAAGCACTTCGGTAACGGCACCCGACGGAATGTGGCAATCGGATGAAAAAGTGATGTCGCCCTTTTTATCTTTAAATGAATAGGGGACGGTGTGGGTGAACTTACCTTCGGATTTGCAGAATGCATCTAAAACCTTTTCTTCATCACAACCGAAAAATACTCTGTATATAGGCTCGAAAACCAAAGAATCTTCATAAAGGTTTACAAGTTCGGCAAGAGCAAAGCGCATGGGATGATTTTCCTTTTCAAACTCGGGAAGATTTGCTTTGATTTCTTCCCAGGCTGCCTTTGCACCGGCAAGGGAATGGTTTCCGTCGCCAACCGCAATTAAGGGATTTGTGCCAAGACCGTGAAGCGTTTTTAACACTTCATCCGCGTTATCAATTAAATATCCTTCAATTTTTCCGCCGTGTTCCATTAATTCAAAATCATAAAGCTTACGTTTGGATGAAGTTTTCTTTAATGAACTCAAAACGATATCCTCTTTATCATCCATAAGCAAAAGAATGTGGGGAAGCTCAATGGGGGCGTTGCGTCTTATGGTAACTCTTGCGGGGATTCTTTCTGCAACTGTTGCTTCTGTTGCCCTTATATTTGATGTGGAATCCTTGGAATAGTCATATTCCTCAAGATCAACCGCACCTATAAGACCGCATCTTACCTTACCGCTTTCAAAGGTTCGCTTTACAAAAATTAAAGCATCTTTGTATTCTTCGAAAACACCTTTGTCGAGATATTCCTGCAT
>JAZSAR010000224.1:0-8784 GCA_045601965.1 Clostridia bacterium | reverse complement strand
ATTTGCTCAACTTGTATGCGGATTGGGAATTATTATTTCTGTTTTCTCTGGGTTTGCTATAATAGGAAATAATCAAGATTTTTTTGGGCTTATGATTATAATAATAGGCTCTTTGATTTCTTGGATATCTTCTTTTACTCTTTATGGGTTTGGACAGTTAATAGCTAACACAGACCAATTAGTGCAAATTGCAAAAGCCTCAACCGCTAACGATCCAGATAATAATCAAGAAGATTAAAAACAATAATCCAATTGATAATAGTACCCTATATACCAGCACCGTTTACACGCAGTAAGCGGTGTTATTAATTGTCTTTTTCATGTAATAACAACAAAGATAAAGTTATAGGGCTCAGCTTTTTTCTTGACAATCCGACGTTTTTGCATTAAAATATAGTTTAGTTTTTTATAAGGCGGTTAACTATGCACGAAATTATACATATTCTGGAGCACTCATTTATCGACACCTTAAAGGTGCTCCCCTCACTTTTTTTAATTTATCTTTTAATTGAATATTTAGAACACAAGAACAATAACAAGGCTCATCACCTTTTCATGAAATCGGAAAAGGCAGGCCCCCTCTTTGGCGGACTTTTCGGATGTATACCCCAGTGCGGATTTTCTGTTATCGCGTCGGAGCTTTACTCGAAGCGTTTCATCACCCTCGGCACATTGATTGCGGTTTTCATTGCAACAAGCGACGAGGCAATCCCCATGCTTCTTTCCGAGCCTTCCTTATGGGCGAAAATGCTTATGCTGATTGTGGCAAAATTTATTTTTGCGTTGTTCTTCGGCTTTTTAATTGATTTATTCATAAGAAAAAAGCAGCACGTCCATCATCACCACTGCGAGGAAGAACACCATGAGCATCACCACTATCACGGTAACTGCGAAAGCTGTCACGACGGAATACTCAAATCCACACTTATCCACGTGGTTAAAATTTTCGCATTTATTTTCCTGATTTCCGTAATCTTAGGTTTTATGATGGAATATGTTCCAAAGGAAATGCTTTCTGTAAATAAGTTCCTTCAGCCCTTTATCGCCCCCATCATCGGTCTTATCCCCAACTGTGCGGCATCGGTGCTTTTAACGGAGCTTTACATAGAAGGAATAATAACCCTTTCATCCTTAATCGGCGGTCTTTGCGCCGGTGCAGGCGTTGGACTTATTGTTCTTTTCCGCCTTAACAAGAACATACGTGAAAATCTTTTCGTGGTATTGCTTCTATATTTAATCGGCGCGCTTACGGCACTTATTTTAACACTTTTCAATATATAAAAACATCGCTCATGTGAGCGATGTTTTTTTTTTTACTTTTTAATATTTTCCATATCGTCCCTGAAGTTTTTATACTCTTCATGGGGATCAAAGGTTTTGGGGTAGCGTAAATTCAAGAATGACGATGACGGGAGCGGAATATTTGAAAAGCTTAAGTTTTCCTCGTAGTTTATTTTAAGACCGCATACATTATAAATGCATTCGTCGCTTGATGCATTGAAAATCGTGGCATCGAACTTATCCCGAAGCTCCTTTGTGTAAACGCCGCCGTTTGTAATCCAGAGCATATTGGAAATTCCCACACTGTAGCCGGGACGGTCAATCTTAAACCCGTAACGGTAGGTATCAACTGCAGGGGATTCAAAAATAATGTCATAGCCGTCGATAAATGCGAAGGTCGAATTTTCTACAATGGAATTGTCGCGGAGCCATGCAGAACAGCGACAGAATCTACCGCAAATTGTGTAAAAGCCGGTTTCGAAA
This sequence comes from Clostridia bacterium, assembly GCA_045601965.1. Lineage (GTDB taxonomy): Bacteria > Bacillota > Clostridia > CAKSNL01 > HGM11501 > HGM11501. The sequence goes on along the minus strand of JAZSAR010000224.1, from coordinate 7,020 downwards.
TTTACAACCTCAACTTCTTCAAAGTGGGTATCAAAGGCGTTGTCGAAAACACCGATGGTTCCTTTTAATCCGAAGTCGTTTTCAACCAATATGTTTCTGAAAAAAGCGTGCCCGTCGGGAATTTTTTCTGTTCTTGTCACAATCCCCTTTTCAAGAACATTCTTTAATATGAAGTTTTCAAAAACGCAGTGCCTTGTCTTGTAAACACCGATGCCGTTTTTTGCCTTGTTATTGGCGTTTATAAAGCCACCTCTGATAAAAGAATTAAAAGTATAGCCTCCGCCTGTTCTGCCACGGCGGAGTGTTATGAAATACTCCTGAATTTCATCTCCGTCCAATTTAAGCTCAGCATTAGCCTCAAGCTCGATATAGCACTGGTCGGGAAAATTAAAGCCTTCGGAAAACACATAGGATCCGGTAGGAAAAAATATAGGCGTGGTATAGTCTTCCTCGATATATTTTTTCATTACGGCATCATTTTTTGTTGCGCCGTCTCCAACAAAGCCATAATCAAGTGCATTTATTCTTCCGAACATCAAACCATCTCCTTCAACATAGTTTTTTCCTCATTAAGAATTTTTGCCGATTTAACAGTATATGAAAGAACATCCGTCACAGCCTCACCGTCTATCTGAAGTGCCGTCGGCCTGTCAAAGGATACGGTTATTTCGTGACCGGTCAAATTTTCGACAACGCTTTTAAATTTTATGTGCTTTCCTGTAAAAATCTTGGGGAAGATGTAAAGCAATTTAAGCTTACTCTTTGAGTGTACTGCCATAACAGAAAGAGAACCATCCTCGTTTTCCCTTGACTGCAGAGGGCACGCCATCATTCCGCCACCGTAATAGCGCCCGAACATTGTAGGTATCATCCACACATTTTTATAGAATTTGGTTACGCCGTCAACAGTAATAGTCGCCTTTGTCCTCTTAAAGAAGAGCAAAAGCCCTTTTATAGCAATCATAGTGTAATTTATTTTCTTACCCTTTTCCCTGAGAATTTCTCCCTCTTCGCAGCAATAGCCGTCTATCCCGTAGCCGATACCGTTTATAAACTTATGCTTTATCCCTTTCACATATACTGTAGGAAGATTTTTAAGGTATGGGGCAAGCGGAGCTACGGAGTTTTCTGCAAGGCCGATATCCTTGGCAAAATCGTTTCCGCTTCCGGATGCATGGTAGAAAATCTCTCTTTTCGGAATATCTTCGTAAATTTCGTTTACGAAGCGGCTTATTGTTCCGTCACCGCCGGAAACAACTATTTTTTCATCGGGTTTGGTTGAGGCGATAAAATCTGAAATATTGATATCTGTTATGTTGTGGAATAAAAGCTCGCCGTCGGTAAGTATATTTTTTAACTTTTCCGCCTTTTTAAGACCCGCTCCGCTGGCAGCCTTAGGATTATAAAGTATGTGGTATTCAGGCATTTTTATTTCTCCTTTCCTATATCCGTATTCCGATATGCCCCGGGGGATATCCCCGCCCGCTTTTTAAAAAATCCGGTGAAATTGTATACATTTGAAAAGCCCAGCTTTTCGCTTATTTCTTTTATCGGCATTTTCGTTTCAAGCAAAAGCCTTTCTGCCTCGGATAGTCTTGCATTTTTGATGTATTCAGAAAGGTGACAGCCCTGGCAGGCTAAAAAAATTCTGTCCATTTGCTTTGTAGAAACCTTGCAATGAGCTGCAATTTCATTTAGCGTTACAAGGCGGTTAGAGTTATTTTTAATATAAAGCTTTGCAGCTGTAACACGTCTATCTTCAATTACCGCATCAGTCCTCGGAATTATTCCGGGTATGCTTGCAATGCGGGCGAATTCAATAAGTATTTCAAAAATTTTATTTCTTATGACATAAGGAGAAACGGTGGTGTTGATTTTGCACTCTTCAAAAATGTCTCTCAGAATCGAATATACTTTTTCATTCGCAAAACAAATTTTAACGCCGATTTTTTTAAGTGCATTATATAACGGCGAATCCTTATCCGGTGAAAAGCTTATAGTAATCTTGTTTGCGCTGTCAAGAAAGGAAGATATCGTATGCGCTTCTTTTGCCGGTATCAGCAAAGCATCACCTTCTGAAAGACGAAACTCCTTTTTGTTCTGGAAAGTGTATTCAAAAAAACCCTCTGCCATTATGTGAAGCTCGAAAAAATTATGTATATGCGGCTCCTTACTGATAAAGACTGTTTCTTCCTTTGGAATTACAGATTTTATCCAGTGAATTTTGATATGATAAGGCTCAGTTATGTCCGGAATATACATTCTGTTAAGCCTTTGCCTCAAATCTTTGGAATAGATTTCAAATGACATAACACACCTCCTCATCACAATTAATTACATTTTACAACACATCTTTCATTAAGTCAACAATTAACGTCTGAAATTCATAAAAAAATGTCCTACTTTCATATTGAAAAATTCAGAATTGGTAGTATTATGGTATCAGGTACAAAAGGAGGTAATGTTATGGAATACAGATTTGGCGCATATCCTACAATGATAACACCATATAAAGCAGACGGAAGCATTGATTATGACCTGGCGGAAAAATATGTAGAGTGGTACTTTGAAAAGGGCTGTGCCGGAATTTTTGCAATATGCCAGTCAAGTGAAATATTCTATCTTTCGGTTGAAGAGAGGGTAGAGCTTAACAGAAGAGTTTACGCTAAGGCGCAGGAGCTTAAAAAGAAAAGCGGCAAGGAATTTACAATAGTATCCTCCGGTCACGTAGCCGATTCAATTGAAGATCAGGCATACGAACTTAATAAGGTGATAGAATCGGGAACAGATGCCCTTATTTTAATAACCAACCGTCTTGACCTTAATAATGAGGGCGACGATGTGTGGATTAAAAATGCGGAAGAACTTTTATCCAAGCTTCCTTCCGATGTGAATTTAGGGCTTTACGAATGTCCCCATCCCTATAAAAGACTTGTTACCCCTAAAATCCTTAAGTGGTGTATTGAAACCGGTAGATTTTATTATATGAAGGACACCTGCTGCGATGCAAAAATGATAAAAGAAAGACTTGATATATTAAAGGGCACCGCCTTTAATTTACTTAATGCAAACTGTCAGACTCTGCTTCAGAGTCTTAAGGACGGCGGCGCAGGCTACTGCGGAATAATGGCAAATTTCCATCCGGAGCTTTATTCCTGGCTTTGTGAAAACTATAAAAAGAAGCCCGAAAAGGCTGAAGAAATACAGAATTTAATCGGAACCTGCGGCTTTACCGAAAACGGACTTCCTTATCCGCTCACTGCGAAATATCATATGTGCCTTGAAGGGCTCACCACAACTCTTACGGCAAGAAACCGCAAGGACAGCGAAATGACAGACTATGTGAAAGACTGCGTTTCTCAGATGAGAGCACTTTGCAAAACATATATTGATAAACTTTAAGGAGGTCAAATTGTGAAAGGAATAAATACCTGGAGCTATTCTCCGTACAAGCCATTTTTATTCGAATCGGGTTGTCCTTACATTTCAAGAGTTGTTCCTTATGAAAATTCAATTCATTTTGAATGGTTTTCCGTAAGCGCCCCTTATACGGTTTATTACCGTGAAATGGGAGCAGGAGACTTTATAAAGCTTGGTGAAACAAATGAAACATTCTTTGATATCCAAAACCTCAAAACAGAAACTGACTATGAATTTTATGTAACCTCGGGTGAAAGCAAAAGCCGCATCCGCCTTGCAAGATGCGGAAAAAGTGTGGGAACTGTCGTTAACTACCTTCACCCCGAGGACAGGGCATACAGCTTCTCAGGACGCTATTTGTGCTCTCCTTCGCTGCTCGTTCATCCTGACGGATACTATCTTGCATCAATGGATTTGTTTGCACCGGGACAGCCTCAGAACTTAACCATTATTTTCCGTTCCGATGACAAGGGTAAAACCTGGTATCACTATTCGGAGCTTATGCCCTGCTACTGGGGTGAGCTCTTTTACCACAACGGTGACGTTTATATGATGGCATCCTCCACCGAATACGGCGATTTGCTTATCGGAAAATCAACCGACGGAGGAAAGACCTGGGGAACACCGACGGTACTGCTCAGGGGCTCATCCGACCCGACGGGTGCGGGAACTCAGAAGGCTCCTATGACAACGGTTATTCACAACGGCAGAATATATCTTACCTGCGACTGGGGTGCCTGGTCATTCCTTCCTTACCGCCATTCGCCTATGATTATAAGCTGTAAGGTGGACGATGATCTGCTTGTTTCCGAAAACTGGTCTATAACAGAGCCCTGTCCCATAAGCGAAGAATGGAAAGGCGTGGCAAAGGGCATAAACGGAGGGGTGCTGGAGGGATGCATCGTGGAAACTCCCGATGGTAAGCTTGCCGAAATTATGCGTTATGAGCTTATGGAAACATCGGAGCCCAAATACGGACTCATTATGCGCTATAAAGTAGATGAGAATGATCCCGATGCGCCGGTGGAATTTGACAGAGTAATTAAATTCCCCGGAAACCGTTCAAAGTTCATTATAAAACGTGATGAAGTAAGTGGAAAGTATTATACTCTTGCCAGCATTATATACGACGAAAATGAGCTTAAAGCAAGAAACTATCTGGCACTTTTATCTTCAAGCGACCTTGATAACTGGACCATAATTGCCGATTTACTTGACTACCGTCACGACGATCCTTCTAAAGTGGGATTCCAGTATGTGGACTTTGATTTTGACGGTGACGATTTAATCTATCTTTCAAGAACATCAATAAACGGGGCAAATGACTATCACAATGCAAATTATTCTACCTTCCACAGAGTGAAGGATTTCAGAAATCTTTAAAACAAAAAAGAAACCGCATATGCGGTTTCTTTTTTGTTTTATTCCTCGGTTATTTCCCCGGTTGCTTCTTCTGTTCCCTCTTCAGGCGCTTCAGTTTCTGCACCTTCTGCATCTTCTGCAGCCTCTCCCGATGTATCATCTAAAGTCGCTAAAAGTTCTTCATACTGTTCCTCAAAGGTAATGCTGCGAATCGCATTTCCGTCAAGATCGCATACTCTGATATACTGGTAGCCTTCCTGAGAAATTTCCATAGACATAAACTTATCGTTCGAAAGAATCATAAATCCATATCCGGGTGCCGTCATCTTTGTAACATCACTACCGTCAAAGTTCATACGGTAAACGCAGAAATCAGATATGTTGTAATAATAGATATAATCTCCGTAAATATTTAAGCCACCTGCAAATACTCCGCTGTTAAAGGAAGAGTCTTCCATAGTCTCTAAGTTAAATTTACGAAGTTCATACTGGTTAAGGCTGTCAATATAATAAAGCGTATCGTCAATAATTGCGGGGCAGGCAACTATTGTAGGAATAATATCCACTGCGCCTATTTCCGCTGACTTACGTGTTGCTCCTTCGGCAAGGGGAGCCTCTTTAACTGCTGTCATTGCCGCATCAATTGTTGTCTTTACGAAACTTGTCGTCTCTACATCTCCGTAGTAAAGATCTTTTCCGTTTACATAGAAGGTATTACATAAAACATCGCACACAAGCTCCGATGTTGCATTTTCTTTAAGCTCCGCTCTGTAAAGACGGCTGCTGTAGCCGGAGTAAACTTCAGAAACAGAATTAAGATAATAAATATATCCGTCTGAAATCTGAGGCATTCCGAATTCCGGATCGCTTAAAATCACTATATCATTTACACCGTCAACATACTTCTTAAGCACCAACTCAGATTCCTGTGTCTCGGCTTTTACCTGCACTTCCATATAGTAAATATCGTTTTTATAATTCATTATAAATGCCGCAGGAAGCTCAGTCACAACCTCTGAATCACCTGTTTTAATGTTTGTTTTGTACATTTTCAGATCAACGAAGTTTGCGTGATATACATAATCACCCTTTATTGTAGCAAATCCTCTTGAAATAAGATTTCCTGTTCCTTCTGTTGTCGAGGGAGCTTTAAAGAAGAACATTACCGCAAGAACAACTATAAGAGCCACAGCCGCAATTGCCGCAATAACTGCTGCAACAACGCCGCCCTTTGATTTTTTAGGCTCTGTTTCTTTTTTATCTTTAACCACTTTTACTTTTTCTTCCGCAGTTTCTTCAGTTGTTTCTTCAACAACCTCTTCTGCCGCTTCAGTTACTTCTTCAACGATTTCTTCAGAAACCGCTTCTTTGTTTTCTTCGCCTTCTTCTGGCATAAGATTCTTGTTTTCTTCCATTTTTAATTCTCCTTTCCTGAATTAAAAAATCACATTACATATCCTGTAAATGCTCCGCTCTTATACATAAAGATAACTGCGGTTGCAATCCAGATAAGTGCAACTACTGCCGCAATGATGTAGAAAGCCATTCTCACAGCCTTTTTGTTCCATGCTCCGTAGTATGCAAGTAAATAATATACAAGGCAGAAAATGAAATAAAGTGCAATTGCATAGTAGCAGTAAGATACGCCGGAAATAAATCTTCCGTATCTTCCGAAACGGTAGAATACAAACCAGATTACAGAGTTTACTGCACCAAATGCACACCATTTATAAAGGTCTGCATTCTTTTTAACAGCGCCTAAAATTGCAAATACCAATACTGCTGCAATACCTGCCCAGATAAGAATGTTGAATAATACAATCATTCCGCCTGCAAGTTCGGATGAGTTTTTGTAATTATTGAAAACTGTGAAAAGAACGGCAAGTATTAAAACAATGCCTGTATGCTTTACAATGAAGTTTTCAAGTCTCTGATGAAGAGCCTGCTTTTCCTGTTTTTTCTGTGTGTTTCTTTCGATGTTTGCGTTTTTCTTTTTTGACATTTTTTCAAGTCCTTTCTTTTATTTCTTAAGAGATTCTTTTTTAGAATCGTCTCTGCTGTTGACGATTAATAAAAGAACCAGCATAACGGCAAACATAAGTGCCGATAGTGCATTAACCTTTGGGCTTATACCACGCTTCGCAGCGTTGTATATATAAATTGATAAGTTCTGTACGCCGTTACCGGTGGTAAAAAAGCTTATTACAAAGTCATCTATACTCATTGTCATGGCAAAGA
>JAZSAR010000223.1:0-2248 GCA_045601965.1 Clostridia bacterium | reverse complement strand
TAGGGTTTCCCGGACGGCAGGCATCGTAAAAGGCACTTTCGGAAAGAAAGTCAATGTCTTCTTCCGAGGCGATATCACGGAGGTCTTTCGGGATTTTAAGGGCGGAAGAGAGGTTCTTAACAGCCTCTATTGCCGCATCCTTTGCTTCCTCTTCAGATAAAGCATCCGTATTTTCACAGCCCATTGCCTTTGCAATATGGCGGTATTTGTCGCCCGATGAGTCGCGGTTAAATTCCATAACGTGGGGAAGAATTATGGCGTTTGCAACACCGTGGGGTGTTTTATAAAAGGCGCTTATGGGGTGTGACATTGAGTGAACTATGCCAAGCCCCGCATTGGAAAAGCCCATTCCCGCGATAAACTGTCCGAGAGCCATAGAAGAAAAAGCATCTTTGTTTCCCTCTGCCGCATCCTTTAATGATGAGGCTATAAGTCTGATTGCATTTAAGGTTAAAATATCAGAAAGCGGAGTTGCATTTTTTGTGATATACCCTTCAATGGCGTGGGTAAGGGCATCCATTCCCGTGGCGGCGGTTAAACCTTCGGGCATTGAAATCATCATGGAAGGATCAACAAATGCGGCAACGGGTATTGACTGATGGCAGATGCATACCATCTTTTTCTTGTTGTCTGAATCGGTAATCACGAAAAACACCGTGGCTTCTGCGGCACTTCCTGCCGTTGTTGGTACTGCAAATAAGGGCACCGGGCGGTTTTTCACATTCTTAAAGCCCTCTAAGCTTACAACATCTGAAAATTCGGGGTTGGTTATAATTATTCCTATTGCCTTGGCTGTGTCAATGGGGCTTCCGCCGCCAACGGCGAGGATAAAGTCCGCACCTGATGCTTTGTAGGCATCAACGCCCTTTGATACACTTTCTGTGGAGGGGTTTGGCTCAACCTCGGAAAAAATTTCAAATGGAATGTTGAATTTTTCCAGAATGTCCGTAACCTTGTCCGTAATTTTTGCAAGGCACAGGTCTTCGTCCGTTACTATAAAGGCTTTTTTCAAGCCTCTGTGCTTCACTTCACCGGGGATTTCTTCAATTGCACCTTCGCCGTGATAAGAGGTTTCGTTAAAAATAAATTTATGCGGCAAATTAATCATTCCTTTCAAATGATAGTTTGCCGCATAGAGTATTTTCTATTCATTATCTTACATCTTTTGGGGACTTACCCAGTATTTTGAAAAATACGTTTCTGAAATGATTGGAGGATGAAAAGCCCGACCGCCAGCTTACCTCCTCAACGGGCATATCCGTCTGGGTAAGAAGATATAAAGCGTGTTGTATGCACACATTATGCTTGTAATTTATGGGCGAAACGCCCGTTGCCTTTTTGAAGGCGGAATAAAAATGGGGCTCCGAATAGTTGCAGAGGGATGCAAGATGGGAAACGGTTATGCTTTTATTATAGTTCTGCTCAATATATTCTATGGCAGGTAAAACCGCAGAAAGGGCAGGGTTACCTACGGTCAGCTTTTCTGAAAGATTGGAAAGTAGAAGGTAAAATTTCCCCAAAGCCTCGGTGTGATTATTTTGGTAGGAAGCAAAAATTTCATCAAATATATCTGAAGGATAGTTTTTTAAAATCTGAAAGGGGAAAGAAGAAAAAGCCTTTCTGTCGGTAAAAGAAAAGCTTAATGAATAAAATACCACACGGGGTTCACCTTGCCAGAAGGAATAATACTTTGTGCCCGCGGCGATATAAATAAGGTCGCCTTCGCTTGCAGAAAGAGTTTTACCGTGATACAAAAACTCCGCCGTGCCGTGTAAAAGATAGCCGATGCAGGGATTTGTGAAGGTGATAAAATCTCCCGTTGTGTGATGCTTGGGATAATCGTATTTATCCATATAGAAGGATTTTACATATATTTTTTCGTTCATATAATCACCAAATCATAGAATAGTTACTTTTTTTGATAGTATACGCTATTGAAATGCTTTTGTCAAGATAGTATACTTAAGCCGAGGAGTGATATTATGGAAATAAGGCAGATTATTTTTCCCGAAGTAAATAAAGTGGAAATTGTAAATAAAAATGAAGAATTAAAGCCCGGCTCGGTTTGCGTGAAAACTATGGTAAGTACGGTAAGCCCCGGAACTGAGAGAGCCAACATCACGGGGGATTTGAATGTTTCGGCATCAACCGAGCCTCCGAAGGAAGCTGTATTCCCGAGGATGTCAGGCTACAGCTCCGCAGGTATTGTTGAAGCTGTGGGCGAATGCGTTAAGGATTTTAAGGTGGG
>JAZSAR010000222.1:0-6335 GCA_045601965.1 Clostridia bacterium | reverse complement strand
ACTACTTGATGCAAGAATTATGTTTACATCTTCGCTTATTATTATTTGTCCATCAGCATCTAAAACGCCAAAATTTCCGGTAAATGAACCTGTTGGATTTGTTGCTTTGATTGTTCCGCCGTTAATAACAAGGTTGCCGTTAGCATCAATGCAGTCATCATTGCCGCAAACTTCAAGATAACCGCCGTTAATGATTAAACAATCCTTCATATTACCTCTGTTTCCGCCTGGCATCCTGCCTCCTCCCATTACCTGCCGGATTTCTTCAGGAGGCAGAGCGTTTCCGTTCATTTCCGGTAAAGGCGGAGAATTCCCGCCGTTTTCGCCCATCCACGGCATAGGAAGTTTATCGCCCATTCCCGCTTCTCTGTTACCCGGAACTCTTTGTCCTTTACCGAAGCCCTCCGGAGGAGCAGGCATACCTTCAAAGTTTCCTCCGGGCATAGGCATCATTCCGCTGCTTCCCCCCGTAGCATTAACAGCATCATCCGTTGAAACAGCCTTGATATTGCCGTCATTTATGGTCATCACATTTTTACTTTCAATGCCTTCGGTGGACTTTGTAACATCAATAAGTGTATCGGCCCCGTCTATAGTAAGGTTTCCGTGGGCGGATATTCCCTTATCATATTTTGAGCTCAATGTGAATTTTCCGCCAGAAATTTCAATTTCATCCTGACAATGAATTGCATGAGATGCAGAATTTACATTTATTTCACCGCCGGCAATCACCATCACCCATTCTGCATTTATGCCTTTGGTGGATTTTTCAAATTCAACTCCGCTTTCTTCTTCCCAAGGACCTCTTTTAAAAGGCTCTTCTGCGGTATTCGCTCCTGTTTTTTCAGCTTCTATGGGAGTGCCGTTGGTTTCGATATTTATTATTCCGCCTGAAATATCAATTATGGATTCTGAGTCTATTCCATCACCCACCGCCGTTATATCAAGGCTTCCTCCTGACATTTTGAAAGTGTCGTTTATATGTATACCGTCAGATGTGGCATTGATTTTTACTGCTCCGTTTTCTATACTTAAATTGTCCGATGCTTTCATTCCGTGACCATTCAAAGATTCTATATAAAGACTGCCGTCGCCTTTTATTTCAAGATTTTCCTTGGAATATATTGCCCCGTCCTCTGAATTTTTTGCAATAAGGCGGTTTTCTGTTCCGTCCGTTATGGTTATATATGCTTTATCGGTTTCTTCTACAAAGATGCAGGGGTTATTTTCCGATGTTATATCAGCTCCGCTTAAGCGAAGTTTAACCCTTTCCTTTGCCGAAACAGTAATATTTCCGTCGGATAAAGCCCCCGTCAGGACAAAATCTCCGCCCTTTCCGATTTTAATCTGATTGCCGGAAATCTCAATTCCTTCGCCTTCATATGTCAAATCCGACAGATTTATTTTGCCGACATTTTCTTTCCATGAATCGTCATCCTCATCGTCTGACGTAATTATAACCTTTTTATCTTCTTCATCCCATGAAACATCCATTCCGAAGCTTTCAGAAATTGCTCTGACAGGCACCAAGGTACGCCCGTCTATAATCGTGGCGGGAACTTCAAGGCTTATGGTTTCAATGATGGGATTTCCCTCATCGTCGGTTTTACCCTTATCAAGCTTAAGTTCAGCCGAATCCACAGTAAGAGTAACCGTTTTTGAATTTTTTCTCGCCGATATTGTTTTCGTATCGGCATTCCATTTAACCTTTGCCCCGATTTCCTCGAATATCTTTCTTAAAGGCACCATGGTGCGACCTTCAATAATTTCGGGATTAACATCAAATTCAATTGTTTTTCCGTCAAGCTCAACCGTAACCTCGTCGGCTGCAGTTGATACTAACGTTACCGCAAAACCGAGGCACAAAATAAGTGCCAATATTTTTTTCATGCCATTCACCTCTTTACTTTCACACCACTACATATTTATATATATTTCTTAAGTAGCTTTGCAAATTCATCCCTTCCCTTCTGCCTTTTTTCAAATTGTATCACATACGGGTTAATTTAAAGTTAAAAAATCCACAACCAATGGTCGTGGATTTTTCCTGTGCCCAATAGGGCAATAATTATCTCTTTGAGAACTGGGGTGCGCGACGAGCTGCCTTTAAGCCGTACTTCTTTCTTTCCTTCATTCTGGGGTCTCTTGTTAAGAAACCTGCAGCCTTGAGGATTGCTCTGTAAGAATCTTCAACCTTAAGTAATGCTCTTGCTACACCGTGACGGATTGCGCCTGCCTGACCGGAAACGCCACCGCCTGTTACTGTGCAAAGAACGTCAAACTTGCCGATTGTGCTTGTAGCATTTAAAGGCTGGCGAACGATAACCTTTAATGTTTCAAGTCCGAAATAATCGTCGATATCTCTACCGTTGATTACAACTTTACCTGTGCCGGGTACAAGTCTTACTCTGGCAACAGATTCTTTTCTTCTTCCTGTTCCGTAGAACATTGTCTTATCTGCCATTATCGTTTACCTCCTTCTTATTTAATCTCGCCTGTCCATGCTTCGGGCTTCTGAGCTGCGTGTGCATGGTCAGCATCTTTGTAAACTCTGAGTCTTGTGAGCTCCTGTGCGCCAAGAGTGTTGTGAGGAAGCATGCCCTTTACTGCAAGGAACATTGCCTGCTCGGGCTTAGTTGCCATCATAATCTTAGCCTGAGTCTCTTTAAGACCGCCTACCCAACCTGAGTGTCTTCTGTAATACTTCTGCTCCATCTTCTTACCGGTAAGAACAGCGTCCTTACAGTTGATGATGATAACGTGATCGCCACAATCTACATTAGGAGTGAATGTGGGCTTAATTTTGCCTCTGAGAATGCTGGCAGCAAGTGCAGCTGTACGGCCAAGGGGCTTTCCTGCAGCATCAATGATGTACCATTTTCTCTCAACGGCAGAGCTGTTTTCAAGATATGTGCTCATAAAAAATACCTCCGTTCATTTTTTCAACATTTGCTATTGTAATATATTATTTCTAATTTGTCAACAACTTTTTTCAAAAAATTTAATTTGTATTTTCCTACCTCGTTTTTTCTCTTGTTTTCTCTCGTTTTCTCTTTTTTTCTCATTTTCAATTTTCACTTGCCAAACGCCTTATTTTGTTATATTATATAATAAAGCCAAGGGGGAACACTCTTCCCTTCCGGCATAAAAGTGAGTGATTTTTTATGAAAAAAGACTATAGTACCGTAATATTCGACCTTGACGGAACGTTGATTGATTCCATGTCCGCCTGGGAGGATGTTGATACAAAATGGCTTATTATGCACGGCATAACACCGACGCGTGAAATTCTTGATAAATTCAAAACCATGGAGTTTTCCGATGCGGCAATTTATGCCCAAAAGGAGCTTGGCATAAAAGAAAGCGCCGAGGTTCTTTTTTCTGAGTGGACAACCCTTGTTTTTGAAGCATATTCAAAACTCATTCCCTTAAAGCCCTTTGCCGGGGAAATTTTAGAGAAATACAAAAAAGAAGGAAAGAAAATCCTTCTTGCCACCTCATGCAAAAAAGAATGTTGCCTCGCAGCCCTTAAAAACCTCGGCATCGAAGAGTATTTTGACCACATCGTATTTACCGATGATGTAGGGCGGGGCAAGGCATATCCCGACATTTATTTAAGATGTGCCGAAATCGCAGGCGAAAAATGCGAAAATTGCCTTGTTTTTGACGATATTTACGATGCGCTTAAAAGCGCCCACAAAGCAGGGATGGACTTTTGCACGGTTTACGACAAAGCAACAAGCCGCCCCCTGTCTCTAATGAAGGAAGAAGCAGAATATTTTATCGAAAGCTTTTCTGAGCTTTTATAACCATATATAAAGGAAGAAACTTATGAGCGAAAAAACTTTTGCGGTTCACACATTGGGTTGCAAGGTAAATTCATACGAATCCAATGCCATTTCCGCTATTTTGGAGAAAAACGGCTTAAAATCGGTAAATTTCGAAGAAAAAGCCGATATTTACATTATAAATACCTGCTCGGTTACCAATACGGGCGACAAGAAATCACGTCAGATGATAAGGCGGGCACGCCGCCTTAATCCCGATGCCTTCATCGCTGTTTTAGGTTGCTATGCCCAAAGCTCTCCCGAAGAAGTGAAAAAGCTTGGTGCAAATTTAGTCACCGGAACAAGCGACAGGGCTGAATTTACCGAAATGATTGCATCGCTTTCCGACGGTTTTCTTGTAAGGGACATATCAAAGGTATCCGACTTTGAATATCTCCCTGAACCCGACACTTCCGAGCGTACCCGCGCGTATATAAAAATTCAGGACGGCTGCAACAATTTCTGCTCCTACTGCATTATCCCCTACACAAGAGGAAGGGTGAGAAGCAAGAACCCCGATTCTGTAATAGCCGAAGCCAAAGCCCTTAAGGAAGCAGGCTTCCTTGAAATCGTCTTAACGGGAATTGAAGTCGCAAGCTACGGAAAGGACTTAGGCGATACAAGCCTTATCGACCTGCTTGAAAGGCTTTCCGCAGAAGTAAATTTTGAAAGAATCCGCTTAAGCTCCATAGACCCCCGCGCTTTTACCGATGATTTTATCAAAAGAATATCCCGCATAAATGGAGTTTGCCACCACTTCCACATATCGGCCCAGTCATTATGCACGGAAACCTTAAAAAGAATGAACCGTCATTATACTGCAGAGGGCTTTCTTGAGATTTTAGAAAAAATCCGAATTGCTATGCCCGATGCTGCCATAACAACCGACATAATAACAGGCTTTCCCGGCGAGACGGAAGAAGAATTTCTGACAACTGTCGAAAATACAAAAAAGGCAGCCTTTTCAAGGCTTCACGTTTTCCCCTATTCCGAAAGACGGGGAACAGTTGCCGCTAAAATGGAGCAAATCCCCGTATCGGTGCGCTCCCAGCGTGCAAAGGCGCTTATAGAGGAAGGCTTAAAGCTTTCAAAAGCCTTTTCCGAAAGCTTTATAGGCAAAACCGTATCTGTCCTTTTTGAAGAGGGAAAGGACGGCGTTTATGAAGGCTACACGGAAAACTATGTCCGCGTTGCCGTAAAAAACGAAAGAGACTTATCCGGCGAAATTCACCCCGTAAAAATCAAAAAGCTTTCAGGCGGCACTTTATTAATCGGAGTTATTGACAATTTATAAATTAAGCATTATAATGTATATATTAATTGTTAGAAACCGGAGGATACCCCATGGATATCACAGCATTAAAAAATTCCGCTATCGGCGGATATGATAAAAAAAGCGTTCACGATTTTTTGGAAGAGCTTTCTATGGCTCATTCCGTTAAGCTTGCGGAAATGGCTGAAGAAAAGGGCGTCCTTATGGATAAGGTGGCGGAGCTTGAAAAGAAAATCGCTTCTCTTGAAGAGGCTCTGGAAAACTCCGAAACAGAAAAGAATCATGTGGCAAATGCCATTGTTCTTGCAGAGAAAGAAGCCGCAAAAGTTTTAGCTGCCGCAACAAGCGAAGCAGATACTCTTAAATCAAGCGCAAAAGCAGAGGCTGAAGCTCTTAAGACAAATGCTGAAGCAGAAGCAAAAGCATTAAAAGACAACACAAAAAAAGAACTCAGGGATGAGTTTGAGCTGTTAAAGGATTTACGCCTTTCTGCGCTTCAGGTAATTAATTCCTATAAGGACAAACTTGATGCAGTTATAAAGCGACTTGGCGGAGACGAAGAATAAAAAACGGGGGCTGTCAGAGACAGCCCTATTTTCTACCTATAAAGCGGACATAGCGGCATGCTTCCGTTCCGCCGGCGCCCATAACCGTTTTAACCGATGCCCTATTTTCGCTTCGGCATTCATATAATATCTTTGCATTTCCCTTATATAAATAATTACATAATGCAAGAAGGCAGGCTTTGGCATAACCCTTATGCCTCTCGGAAGGTGCTGTTTCAATGTGGATATTATAAACTCCGTCTTTTATCACCGCACCTGCCAGCGATATGACCTTTCCGTCTTTCAGTATGCCGAAAACAGGCCCCTTTGAAACAAGATAAGGCAGGTCTGAAAAGAGTGCATCCTCTTCGCTCCCTTCAAGAAGCACTGCATCTGTTTTTTCTCCTGTTACTCCTGTCAAATCAAAGCACCTTATTATGCTTATATGCTTGTCGGGAGTAAAACCTCTGTCTTTCAAGTATTTTTCAGACAGATTATAAATTTTTCCAAGGCTCTCATCAGAAAAAAAATCCGCTGTATTTTTAAGCTCAGGAAGAATATCTGAAACTGCAGTAACATAAAAATTTCCGTTTTCCGAAAGTATTGTGCAAGGCTCGGAAAAAAACTCTTCTTCCGAAATCCTCTCTGAAAAATCCGCCTTTTCCATATTTAAAAATGAAAGACAATAAT